>JBBSHP010000040.1:0-12836 GCA_038232555.1 Bryobacterales bacterium | reverse complement strand
GCAAGGTGGAGATCTTTAAAGAAGCCGATCTGCGCCCTGGTATGAAGGGTTTTGCGTGGACCGTTCTGGCCGGAAGTGAGCCCGAGCCGATTCCGGTTGAAATCGTCGGAATCCTCAAGAACCACTGGGGGCCCAAGCAAGATATTATCATCGGCAAAATGCTGGGAAAAGCGATTCGAACCAATGTCGCCGGCGGCATGAGCGGCAGCCCGGTTTACATTGACGGCAAACTGGTGGGCGCGGTGGCGTTACGGCTCAGCGTATTCTCTCCCGATGCGATCTGCGGCATCACGCCGATTGAGCTGATGCTGGAGGTCAATGAGTTCGACCAGTCGCGTCCGACGGAGACACGGACACCAGACCGGATGCAGCCTCGCGCTTCCGTTTCGCTACCGCCCGGCCTGCTTTCCCAGGTGGTCTCCGCGGGGGCGTCGAATAGTTTTCCTCAATCGCCTGTAATGATCCCGATCGAGACGCCCTTAAGTTTTGCGGGATTCGGCGAAAATGTCATGCAGCAGTTCGCGCCATCTTTCCAGCAGATGGGCATGACGGTCGCAGCCGGCGGATCCAGCAGCACCATGCGGGATGCCAAACCCGCCAAAGGTTGGGAGAACTCATTGCAACCTGGTGACGCTGTTACCGGGGTGCTGGTGTCGGGAGACATGAGCGTTACCGGAATGTGTACCGTCACATTCAACGACGGAAAGCATGTGCTGGCGTGCGGCCACTCCTTCTTCAATATCGGGCCGATGGATATGCCGATGGCTAAGGGTGAGGTGTTGATGACCCTGGCTTCTCAGTTCCAACCGAACAAGTTCGGGAATGCCACCGAGATCGTGGGCGCGCTGCATCAGGACCGTCATAGCGCAATTATGGGCGAACTGGGAGCCACCGCTGCGATGGTTCCGGTCAACGTTAAAATTCGATCCTTCGGGGAAGGCACTTCCATCCGCAAAGAGCGCGATTTGCACTTCAACGTTTTCGTCCAACAGAAGTGGACCCCTTACCTGATGATGTTGACTCTGTTCAACTCGATGTCGAGCTTGAACGATTTCGCCGAGGAGACCACCTACCGCCTCAGCGGCAAAGTAGCGTTCGAAGGCCTCCCCAATCTCTCGTTGTCCACTATGTTGGCTGCTGGCGAAGCTCCTATGCCCGCGCCCATGCAACTGGCCGGGTGGTGGGGCGATCGGTTCAATCGCCTGTTTCTGAACTCCGTGCACACGCCCAAATTGAAGAGCGTCGATGCGGTGATCGATCTTCTTCCCGAACGGCGCGTCGCAACGATCGAGAATGCCTGGATCCCCAATAGCGAAGTTGCCGCCGGCTCCGAAGTGCCGATCAAAGTATTCCTTCGTCCCTATCGCGGCGAGCGCATTGAGCGGGAATTCACCGTCAAGCTGCCCGCTGGGTTGTCCAAGGGAGAGCATCGCATTTTGTTGAGCGATGCGGATACGCTCAATCGGATGCAGAGCACAGCGGGGCTGGTGGACCGCTTCCTCGACGTCCCCCAGACGGTTTCGCTGCTGAACCAGGAGCGCAGCAATAATCAGCTCTACATTTCGCTGGTGGAACCCCGGCCGACGGTCTATTACGAAGACAAAGCGCTCCCGAGCCTGCCCGCGTCCGTTATGAATGTAATGCAGACCGGTAGAACCGCTAGCCGCCACTTCCTGAGCTCACCCGAAAGCGCAATCGAACAGGGCAGCATTCCTTTCGAGCAAGTGGTGAATGGAAGCTATGGCCTTAAAATTTCGGTGAAGTAATCCACTCAAACTATACGGAATGAAAACATATAGTACGCTGTTCCTCGCCTTTTGGGCGTTGGTGGGGACTTCTTTGGCCGTTGAGACCAAGTTTTGGCAACAGACCGATCAGAGTGATTTCGAGAAGGGTTCGCTAACCCGGCTGTCGCTGCGCAGCGATGGACGGCTCTATCTAGCGCCTGCATTGACGGAAGTGTTTGACTCTTCCACTCCCTATCTCTGGGCCGTGGCCGCGGACGGAAAAGGCAACATTTATACTGCCGGAGGCGGCGCTGGCAATGGCGGGGCGAAGATTTTTGTGACCGGAGCTGACTCTAAAACCAGAACGCTGGCTGAACTGGAGGGCTTGGAGATCCACGCACTTGCGATTGATCGCACCGGCCAGGTCTATGCAGCCACCGATCCGGATGGAAAGGTTTACAAGATCTCCCAGGACGGCAAATCACAGCTATTCTACGACCCACATGCCAAATACATCTGGGCCTTGGCGACCGACAGCAAAGGAAATCTGTTTGTCGCAACGGGCGCAAAGGGCGAAATCCATCGCGTCACTCCTGGCGGGCAGGGCGCCGTGTTCTTCAAGACGGAAGAAACCCATGCCCGCTCGATGGTGATCGATCGGAACGACAATCTGATTGCCGGTACCGAACCGGGCGGTTTGGTCATCCGTATCTCACCATCCGGAATCGGGTTCGTTTTGTACCAGACTCCCAAGAGTGAGATCACGGCAGTCGCCGTTGGGCCGGACGGCGATATCTACGTCGGAGGTGTCGGGATCCGCTCCGTAGCTGCACCTGCCCTCTCGCAGGCCAGCCCACCTCCGTCCCCCGTTACGGTTCAATCCGCTCCGGCCAATGCGCCCCCGGGAGGCGGTGGCAATTCCGGCCGCCAACCAACTCCTCCTCCCAGCTTCGCTGCTGGCCCCCAAGCCGTCCCCGGCGGCTCGGAAGTTTATCGGATTCATCCGGACGGCTCCCCGCGGAAAGTGTGGAGCAGTGCACAGGACCTGGTGTACGCGATCGGCTTCGATACCGATAACCGGCCCATCATTGGGACCGGCAATCATGGCAAGATTTATCGTCTGGACTCGCCGTCCCTCAGCACTCTGCTGCTCGACGCGCCTCCCACTCAAATCACCGGGTTCGCGGCTTCACCCCAGGGCCGCTTCTACGCCGTCACCGGCAACATCGGCAAGTTATATGAGATCGGACCAGCGCTCGCAACCAAAGGTACTTTTGAGAGCGACCTCCTCGATGCGGGCGCTTTCTCCTACTGGGGTCGCTTGGGCTTCCGCGGCACTCCGGGGAATGCGGCCGTGTTTACACGCAGTGGCAATCTAAATCGGCCGCACGACAATTGGAGCCCCTGGGTGGCAATGCAGCCGGAACGCGACGCCGGCCTACCCGCCTGCGCGCGCTGCCTGAATGGGCGGATCGTTTCGCCTCCAGCGCGATTTCTGCAGTACAAAGTGGAATTGGCGTCACGGTCCGCGGGATCCCCCGAGATTGCCTCGGTGGAGGTCGCATATTTACCCAAGAATTTTCCCCCGTTGATTGAACAGGTCGACGTCGGCCCGCCCAACTACCGTTTCCCTGCCCCCACCACGGCAACTTCAGGTCCGCCCCCGACTCAGATACTTCCGCCGGTGGGGCAGAAGAAACGTACCGTTTCCAACCCGGTCCTCGATGCGGGTTCTTCCCAATCCGTCACTTACGCCAAGGGAATCATGGGAGCGCGGTGGACTGCTTCGGATGAAAATGGCGATACGCTCACCTATCGGGTGGAGATTCGCGGGGTCGGCGAAAAAAGTTGGAAGCTTCTCAAGGAAAAGGTCCGTGAAAAATATCTGAGTTGGGACAGCACGGCTTTCCCCGATGGGGAGTACGAGCTCCGGGTGACCGCTTCGGATTCACCCAGCAACCCTCCGGGCGAGGCTCTCTCGGCAGTCCTGACCGGCGATCCTTTCTTGATCGACAACACCCCTCCCCAGATCGTTGACCTGGCGGGAAAGCCCGGCGCCAGCGGAATTGAACTGCGCTGGAAAGCGCGCGATGCGCGCAGCATCATCGATCGAGCTGAGTATTCGATTAACGGTGCGGATTGGGTATTGATTCAGCCCACCACTAAGTTATCGGATGCCCCCGAGGAGGAGTACCTTCTATCGCTCCCCAGCGGAACTGCGGGAGAGCAAACCATCGCCGTCCGGGTTACCGATGCCTACGACAACCAAGCGATTGGTAAAGTGGTGATTTCCGGCGGGGCTACCGCTGGCCGGCGCCAGTAAGTGTAAGTGGATCCGCCCGCGTCTAGCTCTCGCCCAAGGCCGCGGATTGTTGAAGATTTTCTCGGACCGACGCCAAGGCGCCGATCAGCCGATCGGTGTTGATCGAGCCCAGCGGCAGCGGCGCCAATGCGAGCCGGATTTCAGCGCAGGCCACATTCCAGAAAAAAGTCACGCGCAGCCGAAAGATCGCACTGGCCAGATCGGGCCGGTCCTCAGCGGAGTGAACGGTGGCCAGTTGCGCTAAATGGACCAACGCGTTGAAATCCCGGATTAAACAGTGCAGATAAGCGCGGAAAATACGTCGGCGTTCAGCGCGTAAAGTTCGCGCGATGCACGGGTCATAACCCGGTTGTTTGGCGAGGAACTCGAAATCAGCCTCGTTGAACAGGCGCTCCATGGGCCCGTAGGACTCCACGGAAACTGTCTCAAGAAGCTCTTCATCTAGAAAATCTTGTTCGATCTCGGCCAAAGTACCTTGATCAGGCCGGCTACGGCGAATCAGGCTGGCAACAAAATACGCTAAGACCGCAACAAAAAACACTATGAGAGCAACTAGAGGCAACGGCACGCTCATCTTTATCCTTTACCCAACGGTATATAGGAGAGAATATCGGACTTTCACTTAAAATGCAAATATATCTCGGATAACGTCGGACTATTCCGATCCCGCTTCGGGAAATGTCTTCCGCGCTCGCAATAGACTAACATTTAACTCAGCTAGTTTGCCGAGCACTCTATTTTCTTTGTCTTTCGTCCAGTTACCCCCCGGGAGCCTGGGCTTGATCTCTCCTTCCCGTGTCAAAGCGAACAGCCAAAATAATAAGCAACCCGCTGAAACCGCCAGCATCACTATGCTCATGACTCGATTCCAGGACTGCCAGTGCCCGGTATTGCTGAAAAGCAGCATGGTCGCCTTGCTGGAAAAGTAGATTGCGTACCCGATCGTGTAATGGATGACATTGCGATTCAAGGGAATGGGGTAGTAGAAAAGGAAACCCGTGATGAAGAAAACAAAGAATAACAGGCTGGATACGATGGGTCGCTCAAAGCTGAAAAAAATCGCTACGTTTCGGAAGGAACCTGCCACCTGATCTTTTGGCGTACCTTCAATACCCAGCAGCAAGAGCGAAAACAAGATGGATATTGCGATCGCGGCGTGAATAAATCTCCGAGCCACAGTGGCGATCCCCTTCAAATCGCGGAGAATAAGCGAGTATAATTCCAGCGCGATCAAGACGTATAGAAACACGATCAGACTTTCGGTGCTGAAAAAGAAGGTGGCATACGCTTGCGTTCCCATCTTGAAGAAGAACGGCCCAACCAGTTGAACGGAATAAGCAATCAAATAAATGAAGAAAAAACGGTACGCATGGTATAACCCCGCAATCAGGAATCGGATCACTAAGGTTGAACACGCAAGGCCCTCAACGGCCACCAGAGACGCCTCGAGAAGCCCAAGTCCAGTCATAGTACTAGGTAATTGAACCTAGATTGTAACACTGGTCCCTAGGATGGACAAATCAAATTTCTATCTTGATCGGAAACCGTTCTCTGTGGCGGGACAGGGACTGCAAGTCGGCCAGGGGATGTCAGCCGATACGGTGGATACGAGGCCGAGGCCGAGTAATGTTAACAAAAAAAGTCTCTTCATGGTTTAATCTCCAGAGTGCAAAATTTAGTTTGGGCTTAAAGCCAGTGCTATAGTACCCTTAGACTGGACGAGGTCGTTTAAAATGGTGGAATGTTTCGTAATACAGAACAGGAACTACCGCCGCGTTAACGGGTTGTGAGAAGGACCCCCCGATGAGACGATCCCAGAGTGAGCTTATCTCCCCTAAGGAAAGCTTGGAGAGAGATGCTGGATCCAATCTGTGGCGAAATACGCTATCCCAGATTCCTTCAATGTACGGGCGGCTTGTCTATCTCTCTTCCCTTAGGGATCCTAATACCGCCCGATATAGCCATCACGGCCTGGCATTGCTGTTCGGTGAGGACGAGGCCAACCGTGCTCTCCGGAAGAGTCACAACCATGCTTTTGCAGAATGGCTGTCGTTCGGTATTGAGCAGCAAAAAGCGGATTTGGATCTGTATATCTCGGCCTTATTTCAGTCGAAAAAGGGAGTTCTGGAGGCTTGGATTACTTTGGCGCCGTATCGCTATCTGATTCCAAATTCAGCCAAATCGGTCGAACGCCGACTATATTTGACGGACCTTCAAGCCATATTGGAACTGCTCAGGAACGAGTCTGGCGCCGGCGTCCCTGATCGAGGCGCATAGCCACGCCCGTGATCTGTCCGATCACCTCTATCTGATCCGGGTAGGAATACACTATGGGACTGGAGCCCGACGCAGGATGGGGTTGCAGAATCAACTTCCCTTCAGTGAGGTTGCACCAGCCTATCGCGTAACCCTGGCGGTGTTCCAGGAAGTAAATCGGACGGTCGAATTCACCGATCCAGCCGGAATTTGCTATTTTGCGGCGTGTTTCATCGATTAACAGAAATGAAGCCGGCTGAATCAGCGGATACATAAACCAATCATCGCTGCCCACAAAGGCATAACGGTGCTCCTTCAGATCCAGGCCTTCCAGAAACATCAAAGGCATCCGACCCCAGCGCTGAATCATGCGGCTGAGATAGGTTGTGCGTCGGATGTCTACTCCCGGATCGAGCGAAATCGGGAGCAGTCCATCAGACTGGGTGCTGCTCTGGAAACCGATCGGGTGGGTACGGCTAATTTCGGTTAAAGTGGAGTCTGAAGGTAGCGAGGGTAAGTGTATGCCATACCACTCCAGCACGGTCGGGAAGTCCAATCGGTAAATGGCACAAAGCGAATACAGTTTGAATACGCTGGGCACCAACCCGTGGTTTTCGATTTCCGAGATCCTATTAATGAGAACCGTAAACTCATCGTTGTGGTACTTTTCGGCGATGCGTTGGGTGGCATGCTCCACATCCCGCACCCGCAAATTCAGGCGCTCACGCGTACGCCGAAGCTTTTGGCCCGCATCTTCCGGCGGATTACTGGTCCCTAGCGTACTTTGAGCAGGAAATGACTTGGTGTCCAACACGAATATATGCTTCCGGGTAAATTATACCGACCCGGACCCCAAATGGCAAGCATAAAATACTAGATTTGTTCGGTTTTCAGAACAACGGGAGAATGAAGGAGGCTTTTTGCGAATCATCGTAGGAATTTCGGGGGCCAGCGGGTCCGTTTATGGTCACACTTTAATGCGGCGATTGCGCCAAAACTCCGGCGTCGAAATTCATCTCGTCTTGACTCGTTCCGCCGAACGAACCGCTCATCTGGAAATGGGCGCAACCGCCGCCGATTTTAAGGCCCTCGCCCACTTCAACTATTCGCTCGAAGATGTCGGAAGCAGACTCGCCAGTGGGTCGTTTCTGACAGCGGGGATGGTCATCGCGCCCTGCTCCATTCACAGCATGTCTTCCATCGGGGCCGGCCTCAGTTCGAACCTGCTTCTGCGAGCGGCCGATGTGTGCTTGAAAGAGCGCCGGAGATTGGTTCTTATGGTTAGGGAAACACCTTTGCACCTCGGCCATCTGCGAACCATGGTGCAGTTGACTGAGATGGGCGCGATTGTAGCCCCACCGGTGCCCGGGTTTTACCAGCACCCCGAAAGCGTTCAGGACATCGTAGACCACAGTATCGAGCGCATTATGGACCTGATGGGAGTTCCCGCGCCCGATGCACGCCGATGGAATGGCAAACGTGCCGAAGCCGGTGAGCCAAGTCCAACCCGGGGATCGCAAATCGGTTCAGAGCCGCGATGAAGAAGCCTCAAGCGGGTTTCCAAGGCGAGCTCGGAGCCTTCAGTCAGCAAGCGGCGCGGCAGCTTCTCGGTGACGACGTGCGAGTGGCTCCCTATCAAAGATTCGAGGACGTATTCCGTGCACTCGCTCGCAAAGAAATTCAGGCAGCCGTGATCCCGATCGAAAATACGCTGGCCGGGTCCGTCCATGAAAACTATGATCATCTGTTGCATTATGAATTCCGGATCATTGCCGAAACAAATGTTCGGATCATTCATAACCTGATCGCGCCGCGCGGTGTCAAGCTGAAGCAGCTCCGGCGCGTCTTCTCTCACCCCGTCGCTCTAAACCAATGTCTGGATTTCTTTACTACCCACCCGCAAGTGGAGAGAATTCCGTTCTACGATACAGCGGGAAGCGTCAAGATGGTAATCGAGGAGAAGTTGGACGATGCTGCGGCCATTGCGTCGGAAGTAGCGGCCGCGATCTACGGCGGGACCATCCTGAAACGCTCCATCGAGGACGATCACCGAAATTTTACCCGATTTTTCCTCTTAAGTGGTAGGAAATTTCCTGGAAAAGTTCAAGGCCAATCCGCTCAGGAGTGGAAGACCTCGCTCGTGTTCACCACTAAGAATGTTCCGGGAGCGCTGTTTCGATGCATCAGCGCCTTCGCTCTGCGGGATCTTAGCCTCGCCAAGATCGAGTCCCGGCCCTTGCGCGGAAAACCTTGGGAATACCTGTTCTACGTGGATCTGTTGGGACGCGAGCACGATCCCCCCGTTCAGAAAGCTCTGGGACACCTGGCGGAGCTGGCGGATTTCCTGAGGGTCTTGGGAAGTTACCCGAAAGGGGATTAGCGCACCACCGGATACTTGATTCCGAGTTGTTCCAGGTAGGTGGAATACTTGGCGGGATTGTAATACATGTCCTTCATTCGTGGCCGGTACTCTTCCATGATTCGTTTGTTGAGCCACAACGCGGGCTTGTCGTCCGGGCGCAGAAAGCTCTTGTACTTTACATCTTTGGTTTGCACATTGTTGAAATAATCATGCGCCTTTTGCACTAACTCGGGGTGGAGCAGCAGATCGAGCATGGTCAAAGCTTGCACCTTTGCGCCTGCGAGTACGCCCTTGTGAGCGATCGGGGTGGCCATCGAGATCGCGTTCGCCCAGTTGTGCCCCGGACCTCCGGGGATGTTTGACGGATACCGCAACGTCACGGTCGGGACCACCCATGACACATCGCCAATATCGTCCGAGCCTCCGCCCACCGGTCCGATGTTCTGCATTACTTCGTCGGTATCGTCAATTTCCTTGGGTACTCGCAGGGGAGAAACCTTACTATTCAGCCCTTTTACCGGCACTTTTAACTCGCGCTGCAGCGCCTTCGCGAGCATTTGGTCGTCCTCGGACCACGCCGGCAACCCAACCTGCTTAATATTTTCGTACATGGCTTCCGCAACCGGCTTGTTGAAGTGGCCGGGCCAGGCACTGCCTAATAGGCGCGACGTGTAAGTGGTGTCGGTCATTAGCGCCGCCGCTTTTGCCATATTGTCCCCAATGCGCCAGAGATCCATGATGTGATCGTAATCGGCCTCGCGGAAGAAGTACCAGACCGAGGCATTTTGTGGAACGACGTTGGGCTGATCGCCTCCATTGGTGATCACGTAGTGGGAGCGTTGCGCCAGACGCAGATGCTCACGCCGGAAATTCCATCCGACGTCCATCAATTCCACAGCGTCTAGCGCGCTCTTCCCTCGCCACGGAGCGCCTGCCGCATGAGCGCTTTCCCCCTTGAACAAGTATTCCACCGAAACCAGACCGTTCTGTCCTGCCGGGGACCCGTAAGACACGCCGAGATTGTTGGCTACATGCGCGAACAACACCACGTCCACATCTTTGAAAGCCCCTGCGCGCACGAAGAAAGCTTTGGCCCCGACCTGCTCTTCCGCGACACCCGGCCACAGCTTGATCGTGCCTGTGAGGTGCTCGCGCTCCATGATCTTCTTCACCGCCAGGGCGGCCGTGATATTGAGTGGCACGCCTGAGTTGTGTCCCTCGCCGTGGCCTGGCGCGCCTCCAATCAGCGGATCGTGGTACCCGACGCCTGGCTTCTGCGACGCCTGCGGGATACAGTCGATGTCCGATCCGAGCGAGATCACCGGCTTGCCTTCTCCCCACGTTGCCATCCACGCGGTGGGAATTCCCGCCAAGCCCTTCTCGACGCGAAAGCCTTCTTTCTCGAGAATGCCGGTCAAGTACTTGGACGTCTCGAACTCCTGGAATCCCAATTCGCCGAAGCTGAAGACCGTGTCCACCATCACCTGGATCTGCTTCTTCATGCCGTCGATGTGACCGGTTAGATCCGCCTTCATCGCGGCTTCCCGGCCAGGGACCGGTTTGCTCTGTGCAAAGATTGCGAGAACAGTGGCCAACAGTGCGAAAAGGAATTTTCCCATGTGCTCGAAAATTTACCACAAGCCGCAATCCTCCGGGTCTGCGTAGTGGCAAACTCGCGATTATGATACGTTAAGTCTTAGTCAACCCTAGGAGTTGAAGGAGTAAACTTGCCCGATAGGGTAAACGAACATCCCATGGAAAAGCTGGCGCAGAACATTCAAGAGGCTTTTCTTAATAACGCCAGAAAAGATAAAACATTTCTGACGGTCTACCTGATGAGCGGGGTGAAGCTCTCAGGTCGCATTAAAAGCTTCGATAAATACTCAGTGGTGCTTGAAACCAACAACCAGGAACAGTTGATCTTCAAACATGCCATCTCCACAGTTGTAGTGGCCCGGCCTTATCAAGCGAACGCGAACACCCAAGCTTCAGCCGCTGCCTCAGGCTCTCACTCCGTCATGCCAGGCCCGCCCGAAGCACCCGAAGGCTAGAAGCTATCCATGGCTGCGGATCGGGAGCGGGCGATTCTCGTCAGTCTGGATATCAAGCGGCGCAGTCGCGGTACACCTATTACCGACGGACCGTCCATAACTCCCGAGGAATCTCTCGCGGAACTCAAGGCCTTAACCGAAAGCGCCGGAGCCTCGGTCGAAGAGTCTGTTTTGCAATCCCGCCCCAGCGCCGATGCCGCCACGCTGATCGGCTCAGGCAAAGTAGAGGAATTGAAGGCCCACATCGCGGCGCATGAAGCGGATGTGGTGGTGTTCGATACGGACCTCACGCCCACGCAACTGCGCAATCTGGAACGCGCCCTCGACTGCAAGATTTTGGATCGGACCCAGTTGATTTTGGACATCTTCGCGCGGCGGGCCCGAACTCGCGAAGGTCAGTTGCAGGTCGAACTGGCTCAACTGAACTATCTTCTCCCCCGCCTCAGCGGTCACGGGGCAGCGATGTCCCGGCTGGGTGGCGGAATCGGAACGCGCGGACCTGGCGAAACCAAGCTCGAGACCGATCGCCGTCGCATCAGCAAGCGCATCAAGAAGCTGCAGGACGATCTGGAAGGCGTGCGCGCCGGCCGCGGCATTCAGCGCCGGCAGCGTCAATCGGTTCCGCTCGCCACCATCGCACTGGTCGGATACACCAACGCCGGAAAATCGACGCTGTTCAACCACCTGACTGGGGCGGGTGTGCTGGCCGATGCGCGTATGTTCGCTACGCTGGATCCAACCGTCCGTCACATCACCTTGCCATCCCGGCGCAAAGTTCTACTGAGTGACACCGTGGGATTCATTCGCAACCTCCCCACCACCCTCGTAAAGGCCTTTCGCGCCACCCTGGAAGAGGTGGTGGAAGCTACCGTCCTGCTTCACGTCGTGGACGCCTCGTCACCGCACGCCGAGCATCAGACCGCGCATGTGCTCAAAGTCCTTTCCGAAATTGGCGCGGGAGGCACCCGGCAAATCCTGGTCCTGAATAAGGCCGATCTCCTGGGCCCCGGCGAGGAGACCATGCAGCTTGCGCAACGAGTGCTCGGCGAGACCCACGTCCCCGGTGAGACTCGGCCCTTGGCGCTTTCAGCACGGACCGGCGAGGGCCTGGATGCTCTCACTTCCTTGATGGACGAGATGCTGGGGCTGGACCCCGTGGAACGTGCCAGGTTTCGATTCCCCGCCGGAGAAGGCGCTGTACTGAATACGCTTCATGAACAAGCGCGCGTCCTCGAAACGCGCTATTCCGGTGAACTCTGTGAGGTCGAGGCCGAAGCGCCGGAAAGCGTTCGGAAGCGCCTGGAAGAGTTCCTGGTCGCTTAGAAGCCAGCCGCGCGTTACTGCACCAGGTACGAACTCAAGGCCGGAAAGCTCGAAGCATTCCCGCCATTGTCCACCACGTTTATACCCGATTTGATCATGAAAACAACGGTGAAAAAGTGGGGGAACAGTGCGGCCGTGCGGATTCCCGCGTCGGTGATGCAGGCACTGCAAACCCAAGCAGCGGCTTCCGCTTGGGCACTGGCTCAGTGCCGAACAGACGAAACTCTCATCGAACCGGAATAAGGACGCGGGCTGGACCATTCTCGGACGACGCACTTCACATTACGGGAACCGGACTCTTCGGGCGTGACGTGACGAGGACAGTTACAAGAGAGGACAGTTACAGGAATGGATACAATCGGGTACAGGCATGCGACAGTTCGACGTCATCATTGAGCGGGACGAGGAGGGGCTTTACGTCGGTTCCGTTCCGCAAATCCCGGGGTGCCATACCCAGGGTAGGTCGCTGGACGAACTGATGGAGCGTATGCGTGAGGCTGTCGAACTTTGCCTTGAAGTTGAGGGCGGTCCAGCGCAGTCACTGGAGTTCATTGGCATCCAGCGAATTACTATCGCTGCATGAGCAGGGTTCCCCGTCTAACATGCGATCGTGAAGGTCCGCTTGCAAGGCCGGCACACCCCGCGCCGAACCCAGACGTGCTTCTGATCGTGGTCATGTGACTGTCGGAGACGCCCCCACGGGGGCGGGCGGGTCCCACCCCACGCCGGAAGCATCGATGCGGCGGCTCCCCCCACAACAGGGGCTGCCGCCTTCTTGTGTATCCCCTGCGCGG
>JBBSHP010000039.1:0-12936 GCA_038232555.1 Bryobacterales bacterium | reverse complement strand
CGGCTCTGTTGGCGCCCCCGGCGGCGACGGGGGGCCAGCGACAGCAGCGCACTTGGGCTTCACGAGCGGAATCGCGGTGGACAGCGCGGGCAACCTGTTTCTCACGGACATTCTTGCCCAACGCATTCGCAAGATTTCGCCCGGCGGGATTATTACAACAGTCGCGGGGGGAAAACATAGTGGTTATTCTGGCGACGGCGGACTCGCCATCGATGCGGCGCTGAACTATCCATTCGCCCTGACGGCGAATGGCGCGGGCGATGTTTACATTGCCGATGGGTTCAACCAAGCGGTCCGGGTTCTGCGGCCGGCGAGCCAGTCCATCTCAACGCTGGTCCGCTGAGTGAGGGCGATGAGATCAGCTTGTGTAGCTTTCGGCCTACTGGTTCTGAGTGCCGCGGCGACAGCGCAGCAGTACGTGATTTCGACCTACGCAGGCGGTGGGCTGCCACCGGGCCCGGCGGTGGACGGAAGCATCGGGGCGCCGATGGGCATTGCGACCGACGCGGGCGGCAACATTTTCTTCGCGAGCCCCATTCTCAATTCCATCTTGAAGCTGGCTCCGAACGGGATGCTTACCCGAATCGCGGGAACATCCCGGCGGGGTTACTCGGGCGATGGCGGGCCAGCCGAAAGGGCGCAGCTGAATGATCCCGGGGGCGTTGCCGTTGATGGGGCGGGCAACCTGTTCATTGCGGATACTGGAAACAACCGCATCCGCAGGGTTTCGCCCAGCGGGATCATTACGACAGTGGCGGGCAATGGCTCACTGGGCTTCTCCGGTGATGGCGGTCCGGCCACCACTGCGCAAGTAAGTGGGGGCCCCCTCGCGGTGGACGCCGCGGGCAACCTGTACATTGCAGATGGCGTAAACTACCGCGTTCGCAAGGTTTCCCCCCGCGGAATCATCACCACCGTGGCTGGCAATGGGACTTGCTGTTTTTCTGGAGATGGCGGACCAGCGACCAGCGCGCAAGTGGTCGCGGTCGGCGTGGCGGTGGATCGCGGGGGCAATCTGTTGATAGCGGACTCTGTCCGTATCCGAAGGGTTTCCCCAAGCGGGATCATCAGCACGGTGCCGGGAAGTGAATCTTTGCCGGCTAGCGGTAACCGAGGCGTTGCCTGGGGCGTGGCAGTGGACGGCGCGGGCAACGTGTTGGTTGCAGCGCTTGGCGCCATCCTTCGGATCTCTCCAAGCGGGACTGTCACCACAGTAGCGGGCGGTCTCCCAGGGGGTGGCTTCTCCGGTGATGGCGGCCCAGCTACAAGCGCGCGATTGTCGGGGGCTTTGAGCGTGGCAGCGGATGACGCAGGCAACTTTTTCATCGCGGAGGCCGGCGACGGTCGTATCCGCCGGGTCTCCACCGGCGGGATGATTTCTACAGTGGCAGGAAATGGGACCGGCGTGCTTGGGGTTTCCTATTTCTCCGGTGACGGTGGGCCCGCGCCCAGCGCGGAATTAAACCATCCCTCTTCCGTAGCTGTAGACGGCTCGGGCAACCTGTTCATAGCGGATTCCGGCAATAACCGCATTCGCAAGGTGACTGCAAGCGGGATCATCAGTACCGTCGCCGGCAATGGCACGGCGGGCTTTTCTGGCGATGGGGGACCGGCTGTCAATGCGCAACTGAACTATCCGAGGGAGCTGGCTGTGGATGGCGCGGGGAATCTGTTCTTCGGCGATGCAGGCGTGCGGGTGCGCAAGATCTCCGTCAGCGGGATCATCAGCACGGTCGCGGGTACCGGACTACGTGATTTTCCCGTAGGCATTGTCGATGGTGGACCAGCTATCAGCGCCGCTTTGGGCTTCGTAACTGGCATAGCAGTGGATAAATCAGGCAACCTGTTCATTGCGGATCTCGGTTACAACCGCATCCGAAAGGTTTCCGCAGACGGGCTCATTACTACAGTGGCGGGAGGCGGCGGTTCCTCGGGACCTTCCGGAGATGGCGGGCCAGCCACCAAAGCGCAGCTCTCGCCCCGGGGAGTGGCCGTCGATGGCGGCGGTAACTTGTTCATCGCCGATACCGGCTATGGGCGCATTCGTAAGGTCTCGCCAGACGGCATCATCAGCACGGTGGCGGGCAGTAGAGCTTTCTCGGCGTCTTCCGGCGATGGCGGACTCGCGACTAGCGCGTTTTTGTCAGCGCCAACTAGCGTCACAGTGGACAGCGCAGGGAACCTGTTCATTGCGGATCCCGGGGTGAATTTTTTCGCGGACGAGCTCCCGGTGTTGCCCTGCTGCGACCACCGCATCCGCAAAATTCCTCCAGATGGGATCATCACCACCATAGCGGGCACTGGTACGCCGGGCTTCTCAGGGGACGGCGGCCCAGCCAGCACCGCGGCACTGAACGGGCCGGCCAGCCTTGCCGTGGATAGCGCGGATAACATTTATGTAGCTGACACGTTGAACAACGTTGTCCGTATTCTGCGGCCGAGCGGCCGCTCTCTGCTGATTGGTGCAGTGGTGGACGCAGCGAACCCAAGCGCGGCCTCGGTTTCTCCGGGCAAGATCGTGGTCATCTACGGCGCCGCCCTCGGACCTGTTCAACTCGTCGAGAATCGCGCGAGCAACGGCGCGCTGGGCAGCGAACTCGGTGGAACCACCGTCTCATTCAACGGCATCGCCGCGCCGATCCTTTACACCTCGGCGACGCAGATTGCGGCGGTCGTCCCGTACGGGATCACAGGCCCAACAGCGCAGGTGTTGGTGACCTATCAAGGAAAGGTGTCCAACGAGCTAACCGTCGCAGTGGCGGCATCGGCGCCGAGTCTCTTCACAGTGAATCAGACCGGCGCGGGTCAAGCTGCGGCCATTAACGCAGTGGACGGGACCGTCAACTCGGCTGCGAATCCGGTCAAGATTGGTGGTTTCATCTCGCTGTATGCCACGGGCGAAGGCCAGACCGGACCAGCGGGAGTGGATGGCAGGCTGGGTGGTTCGGCGCCCACTAATCCGATCCTTCCGGTGAGCGTAACGGTCGGCGGGATACCTGCGAGGGTTCAGTATGCGGGCAGCGTACAAGGTCAGGTCGCCGGTCTGATGCAGGTGAATGTCATGATCCCCGATGGAGTGGAGCCGGGAGGGTATGTGCCGGTTGTCCTCCAGGTAGGCGATCGAAGCAGCGGACCGGCCGTTTGGATCGCGGTATCGGGAAACTAATTCGGAAGGACGCACGAAGAGATGCCCGGATCACGGCGTAGGCACAGTCATTGTGCCGCTGGTCCGCTCTAGCCGATGAGATCAGCTTGTGTAGCTTTTCGGCCCCGGCCGACCAAGAGTTTCGATGGCGACTGGAGGGAACTCACCGGGTCCATCGATGACGCTATGTCTACGCTGGCAGCCAAGGGGATTCCAGGGACCTGTCAATGAGGGAAAGTCGGGTTCTTTCATATCGTTTGAGAACCCGGATGGTAATCCGCTCTATCTGGCCCAACTCAAGGGACCATGTGAAGCGAGGCAAAGGGCGAGTATCAACAGCCGTAAGGATCCCGGTGGGAACGCCTAACGCGGTAGCTTGAACTCAACACTCCGCTCGTCGTTGAGCCGCTGCGACAGTTCGCGATCCACCAGATCCAGACTCACCTGATTGAGCGAGTGGCCCGCGGAGACGTAGTGCAGGTTGCCGTTCTCGACCCAGTAGCCAAGCGCCTGAACAATCCCACTGTCCTTGAAAGCGATGAGGTAAAGCGTGGGTTGCCCATCGTTCCTGGCCGCGCTGTTACCGGCAGTGCGAGAGGGATCGGGCAGGGGTCCCGATTGCGGACCTTCGTAGCGCCGCATGCCTTGCTGCGATTCCGGCTCGCGGTCAGACTGGTTGGCGCTGCCATATTCCCGCACCACTGGCATGGCGCGCTCGGGCACAAAAGTCTGGTTGATCACGACGGAAGGGGCGGTGTTGGTGTTGATGAACTGCGGAGGTCCTTCCTGATACTGCGCGCGATACTGAGGTGGCGGTTGCTCATATCCGCCGTAGATCGGACCATAATATACGGGGAAGGGAACTACCAGGGTTCGGTTGGAACCGGCTCGGAACGGCTCTTGATTCCATCCGGCGCCGGCGATATTCTGGCCCAGTCGATGAGCGAAGCTGGGTCCGTTGAAGCCACCTGGTGGAAGCGCGGGAGCATGACCCGTGCCAGGATACAGAACATTGCCGAAGCCACCTAGGGATCCATAGGTATTCCGCTGATGGCCGCCTTGCGCAAACGCGGCTGGTGAGAATCCGACCGTGCCCAGTACAGAACCCAGCAGTACCCATCCGAGCTGTTTCATAAGTCCCTCTGCCGAAGATTGTATCATCGAGATCCCATGACGTTGATGCACCCATTCGATTCGATATAATTCATCTGATGTCTGAGGTCCGGCACTCCGTTTGCGCGCTTGATTGTCCGGATGCCTGTGCGCTGCTCATTACAGTAGATGACGGCAAGGGTAGCCGCTTGCGTGGAGACCCAAATCATCCGGTCACGCGCGGGTTTTTATGCGGCAAGGTGGCCCGTTATTTAGATCGAGAATACGCGGCGGACCGGGTGCTGTACCCGCAACGCCGCGTGGGCGCGAAAGGCGAGGGGCAGTTTGAGCGCATCAGTTGGGATCAAGCGCTCCACACCATCGCTGAAAAGCTGACGAGGATTTCTCAAGAGGCCGGCTCCGAAGCGGTTCTGCCCTACAGCTATGCCGGCACCATGGGCTATCTGAACGGGGGGGGAATGGATCGCCGTTTCTTCCATCGAATGGGGGCATCCCGCCTGGATCGCACGATTTGCTCCACTGCGGGGATGACGGCGATGACACAGACTCTGGGCAACCGGTACGGCACGGAACCAGAGCAGTTTCGCCACTCCAAGTTGATCGTCGCGTGGGGCGCAAACATTCTGGGGACCAACGTTCACCTCTGGCCCTTCATCATGGAAGCGCGGCGGAATGGCGCCAAATTCTACGTGATCGATCCGGTCCGGAACCGCACCGGGAACCTGGCTGACAAGCATTTTCCCATCTACCCCGGCGCGGATCTCGCGCTGGCCCTGGGATTGATGCACGTGATCATTGGCGAGCAATTACACGACGCCGATTACGTAGCGAAATACACCAGCGGCTTCGATGAATTGCGCACATTGGCGGGCCGGTATCCGCCCGAGCGAACCGAGGCGCTGACGGGCCTGGATCGCAGCGACATTATCGAGTTGGCACGAGAATACGCGCGGACTAAGCCGGCGGCCATCCGGGTGAACTACGGTATTCAGCGCAGCGAACGTGGCGGCAATGCGATGCGTGCGATCGCCGCCCTGCCGGCTCTCACAGGGTCCTGGCGCGACATCGGAGGCGGGTTGCAGCTCTCGACCAGCCATGCTTTTCACCTGAACAAGGCTGGTCTTGAAATGCCGGAGCTGCAGCTCCAATCCCCACTCGGTCGGGAAGCCCGCTTAGTCAACATGACTGAGCTTGGCAAGGCGCTCACCGGGCTAGAGGGACCGCCCGTGGAGGCGATGGTGGTCTACAATTCGAATCCAGCGGCGATTGCTCCGAATCAGAACCTGGTTCGTCAGGGAATGCGCCGTCCGGACCTGTTCACGGTGGTGCTGGAACAGTTCCAGACCGACACGGCCGACTATGCCGACATCTTGCTGCCTTCGACGACATTTCTGGAACATACCGATCTGTATTTGGCGTACGGACACTACTATCTGCAACTAGCCAGGCCCGCTCTGCCGGCCCCAGGGGAAACCAAGTCGAACGTGGAGGTGTTCCGGTTACTGGCCGGGCGCATGGGCTTTGAAGAGCCCTGTTTCCGCGATAGTGAAGACGATATGATCCGCACTTTGCTCGACACGGATCATCCGTTCGTGCGGGGCATCACAATCGAACAGTTGGATCGCGAGCGTTCCGTGCGGCTCAACGTCTCGGCTCCCGGTGAGCCGTTCCTGCCGTTCGCGAGCGGAGGCTTTGGAACGCCCAGCGGCAAATGCGAGTTCGGAGCCGAAGCGCTGGAGTACACTCCTCCTCTTGAATCCAGACTCGGGTCGGAAGCATTGCGCGCACATTACCCATTGGAGCTGGTGTCATCGAAAAACGACGACAGCATGAACTCCACGTTTGGGAACCGTCCGGGCACGGACGCGCAAACAGCCGTGCTGGCCATGCATGCCCAGGACGCGGGACCGCGCGGCATCGCCAGCGGGGATCGCATCCGGATGTTCAACGATCGCGGAAGCTGCCTGATGCAGGTGAGCGTAGACGGAGTGGTGCGCCCAGGCGTCGTGCGAGCACCGTCGGTGCGGTGGAGTAAGCTGGCGCCGGATTCGCACGCACTCAACGTGCTGACATCGGACCGGCTGACAGACATTGGCGGGGGCCCCACGTTCTATAGTTGCCTGGTGCAAGTAGAAAGATGTGGCGACTAGTGGGACGGCGCTTGGACCGGGCGCTTGCGCTGATTCTGCTTGGCATGGTCCTGATCAGTCCGATCGCGTGCAAGCGCAAGAAGAAGCGCTCCATCGAACAGGTTACTCAAAACGCTCAGGCTGAGGCCGGCGGCCCGTTATCCAGCATGGTCCAGGTGGCCGACCCGCGCACACAGCGCCAACTCACGAAAGGTTTCTACGCGGTTGAACAGAACGCGTGGCGTTGGACGGAAGGCAGCTTCTCGGCGTCGCTCCGTCCGCCGCTGGGTTCGAGCCGGAAAGGCGCTATGCTCGTGCTGAAGTTCAGTATCCCCGACCTGGTGCTTGAAAAGCTGAAGAAGATTCGGCTCTCAGCATCGGTGAACGGATTCGCTTTGTCCGCTGAAGAGTACAGCAAGCCGGGCGAGTACACTTATTCACGTGAGGTCCCGGCTGCAGCGCTGGCCGCCGAGGCTGCTTCCGTGGATTTCACATTGGACAAATTTCTTCCTCCCACGCCACCGGATGTACGTGAGCTTGGCGTGGTGGTCGACGCGATCGGTTTTGAAGCCAGGTAATGCCGCAATTGCGGGCCACCCGCCTGGCGTACTATGGCGTGCCGATGTTGTTCTGCGTGGCGGTGCATTGGATCGCGCTGAAAACGTGGTTCTACGGCGACGATTTCGCGTGGTTGGGCCTGAGGTTTATGATTCACTCCCCGCAGGACCTCTGGGATGTGCTGTTCGGCGTACAGGCTCAGGGAACCATTCGGACTATTAGCGAACGGCTGTATTTTCTGAGCTTTTCTTCGTTATTCGGCATGAATGCCGTACCGCTTCGGATCTGGGCATTCCTGACGCAGTTCGCGAATATCGCGCTACTGATGGTTATTACACGCCGGATCACCGGCTCGGCTTGGGCGGGCTTTCTTGCGGCTACCCTGTGGACGGCCACCGCGGCGCTGGCCATCCCGATGCATTGGAGTAGCGCTTATAACGAGATCTGCTGCGCGTTCTTTATTCTGCTCGCCTTCTATTTGTTCCTGCGTACCATCGAAACCGGCCAGACCAAATTCCAGATACTGCAATGGATCGTCTTCCTGCTTGGCTTCGGCGCACTCGAGTTGAACGTGATGTATCCCGCGCTGGCCTTCCTCTATGCTTTGTGCTGCGCGCGGTCTTACTTAAAGCGAACGCTACCTCTTTTTATTCCCTCAGTGGCGTTCACGCTTTTTCACTCTTTCTACGTTCCGAAGACCAACGATTCCGTCTATGCGATGCACTTCGATGCGGGGATCCTAGCAACTTTTTCTCACCATTGGGCGTTCGCGCTGACAGGCTGGCGCCCCAGCCCGGTCGACTGGCGGCCCGTCTGGCTCGGGCTGGTATTTACGATCGTCATTACAGCCGCCCTGCTGGGATTCGCTTTGGTCAGGGCTAAGCTCTACGACTATCGCGGGCTATTTTTCCTCGCCTGGTTTGTTGTGGTAATCCTCCCGGTTTTGCCGTTAAGCCAGCACAGCTCCGAGTATTACCCCGCTATTCCATCGATCGGAATCGCGATGCTCGCAGGGTGGGCGCTGGCGTCCAGCAAGTTCAAAGCGGTGTATGCCCTGGCTGCGGTTTATCTGGCGCTTTCCATCTCTGAAGTACATTCCGAGGACCGGTTTTTTTATAACCGGGCCCGCGCGGTAAAACATTTTATCCAAGGACTGCAAGCAAACAGCCATGACGATGCAGGCAAGAAAGTTCTGCTGAACGGCGTGGATAAAGATTTGTTTGCCAGCGCGTTCTTCGACGATCCTTTCCGGCTGATTGGCATACGAGAGATCTACCTGACCCCAGGATCCGAGAAATCGATCGATCCTCATCCGGAGTGGGGAGGCATCTCCCGCTATGTGATTGCGAATGACGTAATGCTGAAAGCTCTCGACAAGAATGAGGCCGTCGTGTACGCCGTGAGTTTCGAGGGCATCCGGGATATTACGTCTTCATACAAGGCCATGGTTTCGGCCGAGCGTTTATTGCAGCAAAGAGATACCGTCGATGTGGGAAATCCCATCTATGCGGAACGGCTCGGTCCGGGTTGGTACAAAATCGAGCACGGCTCGCGCTGGATGGGTAAATCCGCTTCGGTGAAACTGAGTGGTCCCAAAACCGCGGCAGAACAGCTCTCGGTGAAAGGATTCTGTCCGGAACCCGTTGTGGCTAAGGGGCCGATCACTCTTAGCTTTTGGGCGGACGGCAGCAAGCTCGGATCGGCGACGCTGAAGAGGCGGGAGACGTTTGAACTGCGCTTCCGTCTGCCGGCCGCTCTGGTCGGGAAAGACAGCATCGTGGTCACGGGTGAGGTCAGCAGGACGCTTCGGCCGCCCAACGATCCGCGCGAACTGGGCCTGCCATTCGGAATATTTTCGATTCATTAGGAGCCTAAGCAACGGAAGCGCTGCCCGCCGGACGAGAAGGTCGCCATCCAGTGTGCCGACAATCCGCTCCGGAATAAACGTCTGCGAGTGTTTTCTAAAATGCCGGTTAACGCACAACCGGTTTGTCGAGGCTATCCCAACCGTACGCACGGGCGATCCGATCGCGCACGTCTCGCATCAGGGCCCCGCCACTGTCGCTGTTGGTCATGATCACCACACCGTAGCCCTTCACTCGATGAGCCAGCATATCTGAGCGAAATCCCCAATTCCCGCCATCGTGGCCGAAGTACCAACCCTCGCCCGTCTTTTCGATTGTGAATCCGACGGCAAACGGGCCAACTCCTACCGGCGTTACCATCTCCCCCATCATTCTCTGTGTGAGCACGTGCTGGGACTTTCCTAGTAGCGTCAACTGCACCTCGATGAGTAGTCTGGCAAGGTCCGTGGGGGTCGTCCACAGCCCTGCCGCCGCCATCTCGGGATAGACGTGCCACGGCGCGTCCATACGGCGCCCGGAACCGCTGTGTGCGCGTGCGGCCTGCTTTTCCCGCTCCGGGGGCAGCGGCTGTTCGTAGGTGCTGTTGCTCATCCCGAGAGGATCCAGAACGAGTTCTCGCATAATGCGTGGAAATGGCTTGCCGAGAACATCCGTCAATGCTAATTGCTCAATCGTCACGCCGCCTCCTGAGTACTGGTAGGCAGCCATCGGCGGGCGCTCCAGCCGGACCTTGCCGACATTGGAGGGTGGCAGCCCGTCGAGGATCTGCGGCACAGTGGGAAGCGGTGACGAGGGCGCATACCCCGGAAATCCGAATCCGTCCCCAGTACCGGAGGTGTGGCTCATCAGCTCACGTGGTGTAACAGGACTGCCGGCGCTGAACTCGCTCCCCGGCAACTTCCACGATTTCAGGATTGTGTTGATGTCCTGATCTAACCCGAACTTGCCCTCCTGAATCGCCTTGAGGGAGGCCATAGCGGCGACGGGCTTGCTCATCGAAGCCGCCTGGAACATCGTGTTGGCGTTCACCGGAGCGGCGGTCTCTAAATCGGCCACCCCCCAACCCTGGGCCCACTCTATTTTGAAGTTCCGGATCACCGCTATGCTCAAGCCCGGGACGTGGAAACGGTCCATGAGTTCGCGGAGCGTGAACGGATCCAGTCCCTGACGGTTGGGTACCTGCCGGCCTTCAATCGTCTGGATTGCGCGGGCGGCATCCTGTGCGGCCCCAGATTGCGCCAAGAGCAGTACAAGGGAACTCGCAATGAACGCTGATTGAGTGATTCTCGAAGAGATACTCACGATCATGTTCTGGCTGCTGGTTAGTATACTACTGCTCGCGGATGTCAACGGCGCGTAGATTCAATATTCTTTTCCTAACAACCAGTTGATCTTCCGCTATCGAGGATCAGCCTTTGCTTGAAGCCGAGCCTCCAAGCCGCGGTATACAGTCAACGGCCCGTCCCGAGCGTCGCCCTGTCGCTGAACCGGCAAGGCTTAATTGCTGTGGTGTTTGGGCGGGTCTGGGGGCTTGAGCTGTTCGGCTTGCAGCGCCTCGTTAATCGCTACGCCAGCCTTGGCGCCCTCTGAAGCGGCCACAATCACAAATTGAACGTCGCGGCCTGCGTCTCCGGCTACATATAATCCGGGTACGTTGGTGTCGCCCTTGAGGTCAGTCTTAACGGTCCCTTCATTGGTAAAAATACATCCCAGCTTGAGAGTTAGGTCGCAGCACTGGTTCTGGCCAGTGCTGAAGAATAGTGCGTCTCGTTCGAGCACTCCTCCGCCCGCAAAAACAATCCGTTGCAGACGGTCGCCGCTTCCTTCCAGACGCTCAATACACTCCGTACGGACCGCAATTCCCAGCCGGGCCAGCTCACTTTTCTGTTTCACAGTTAACCCCGAGCGACCGTTGGTAACCAGCACCAAGTCCTTACTCCAGTTCAGGAGCGCCGTCGCCAAGGCGTAACCGTGGCGCTTACGGCCATACACGGCGATAGGCCGATCCCGCCATTCCCAGGCATCGCAATAAGGGCAGTGGTGGACACTCTTGCCATAGAAATCCTGAATACCAGGAAGCTCCGGCACATGGTCTCTGACTCCGGTTGCCAGTAGCAGCTTACGCGCGAGCAGCTCGGTTTGATCCGCCAGGGTCAACCGGAAACCCTCGTCATCCAAGCACGCATGCGCAACCTCACATTCGCGCAGCTCCACACCGTATTGCTCCAACTGCTTGCGCCCGATGCCGAGCATCTCAGCCGGCGGGGTTCCGTCGCGGGTGAAAAAGCTGTGAACTCCGTCCGAGGCGCTATTGCGATAATGGCCTGAATCGCACACCAGCACGCGCCGGCGGCAACGGCCTAGCACCAGCGCGGCGCTGAGGCCGGCCGGCCCGCCACCAACGATAATTGCGTCGTAAATCATGTTTATAGATTAACGAGAGGGCTGCTCCATAACATTGCGCGCTACAATCAGAACAAATACTCTGAATTACTCAAGCTGGATAGGCGGCTTTTTCAGAACAACATAATGGACCTCGATCAACTCCACACATTTATCGAGATCGTTCGCCTGAAAAGCTTTTCAAAAGCGGCTCAGACCTGCTTCCGTACACAACCAGCCATCAGCGCACAAGTACGGCAGTTGGAGCAGGAGCTGAACAGCACGCTATTCGAGCGCTTGGGCACGAAAATCGCGCTCACGGCGGCCGGAAAAATTCTGCAGGCCTACGCCGAGCAGATTCTCGACCTGCGGCGACGGGCGCAGGATGCGATCAACGAACTGGAGCGCGTGCCCCGCGGCGAGCTGGTGATCGCTGCCAACGAGGCCACCTGCATTTACGTGTTGCCGCTGGTTTTTTCCGAATACAAGAAGCAGTTCCCGAACGTCCAATTACTGGTGGACCGCTCTTACGGCGCTCGAGTAGTTGAGGCAGTGCTCGACAACCTGGCTGATTTCGGCATCACACAACTGCCGGTCCAGGAGAAGCGCTTGCAGATCGCGAAAATTCACTCGGACGAGATCAAGCTGCTCGCGCCACCGAATCACCCGATCACGAACAAGAAATTCGTCACCTGCCGCGACTTGACCGGAACGCCCTTGCTCTTGCCAAAAACGGGGACGACGCGATCCCGTCTGAATGTCTGGTTTGAGCCCGTAGAGAACGAAATCCAGACCTCCATGGAACTGGACTCAACCGAAATGATGAAGCGGTTCGTCATGGCCGGGCTGGGATTCTCGTTTCTGGCGGCATCGCACTGCCTGGAAGAGGTGGCGGCCGGGAAATTGTCGGTGGTGTCCCTGGGTCCGGAACCCATGATCCGCCGGGTGGGGCTAATATACCGAAAAGATAAGGCGCTTTCGAAAGCCGCGCTGGGCTTTATTCAGGTAATATTGGACCATGCCGGCAACGAAGGCGCGTTCCTGCCGGAGACCAGAGCTTCAAAGGTTCTAACGACGTAGCTATTTACCACGATTCGAAAGAGTGCCACGATGCCGCGTTTGACTGTAAAAAGCTCGACGATTTTCATTTCGGTGGGAGGTAAGACTCAGGTCTACCGTTCCGTCGAGGATGTCCCGCCGCATTTGAGAAAACGGCTGGAGCAATCGACCAACGGCATCAACTCCGCAACTATTCTGATCGCGGATCGACGAGGTCGGGAAGAGATTGTGCGCGCCATTCGAGGTTTCCCTTCCAGTGTAAGGTCGCGTCTCTCCTCCACGCTGGGAGGCGAGACGGAACCCCGGCCGGAGCGTCCGCAAAAGGCTCCTGAGTTTTGGCAGAATTGGGCTGAAATGCTGATGCCGAGTGCGATTGGGATCGTGGTCTGGCTGCTATTCAGCTTGAGGTAGCAGATCGCTCTCCGATTCCCGCTATGGGTCGCAGGCTGGCAACTCCCCTGTGACTTACTGTCCGCCCGTCTTATTCGACTGCTGCGCCACCTGAAAATGACTCAGCCCGTTCGCATACGAAAATACTCCACGGTATAAAGCGTCCGCAATCCGCTGGCGATGGTCGCCACGCCGCATCATTACCTCTTCCTGGGAGTTAGTGATAAAGCCAATCTCGACCAGCACCGCCGGCATCCGGGCACCGATCAGCACCACAAAGGGAGCCTTCTTGATG
>JBBSHP010000038.1:0-12938 GCA_038232555.1 Bryobacterales bacterium | reverse complement strand
GGCGAAGACCAGCAGAGATCGTTTGATTCCACCTGCCGGAAGTTCCGGCGGTTTCTCACCGAGGCGGCTCGCTAACCCACAAATTCCCCCGACGAGCCCTTAAAACAGGATCCGAAGCTTCGCGAAGCGTGGCTGGAATATCTGGCCACGTACCCGCACCAGGCAGCGTACTTCCGTTCCGCGCCGATCTTCAAAAACCAGACCAGCATCGTCAACGGTAAGAAGGTCGGGTCAGACACCAACTTGTACAAACTCTTCGTAGAGCAGTGTTTCAACCTATTGAGGGACGGCGGACGTTGCGGAATGATAACGCCCGGAGCCATCTACGCTGATCTCGGCTCAAAGCGTTTGAGAGAGCTCTTACTTTTCGAGGGAAAGGTAGACAGCCTTTTCGGTCTTACGAACGAGCGCTATATCTTCGAAGGCGTTCACCACGCCCAGAAGACTTGCATTCTCGTCTTTGAGAAATCGGGATCGACCGAATCCTTCCGAGCGGCTTTTCGCATCAATACTCGCGAAGCAATCGCTCCCGACAAGCTCGATGAATTTCTTAATTCGGCGAGCTTCCATCTCCGCATTACCACAGACCTCGTTCGCCGCCTATCCCCGGACTCACTCTCAATAATGGAGTTCAAAAATGAGCTGGATATCCGCATCGCCGAGAAGACGCTCCGGTTTCCGCTGCTAGGTGAAAAAGTACAGATGGCCTGGGACATTCGGCTGACCAGCGAATTCCACATGACTGGCGATAGCGATTTGTACCAAACTAAGCGCCTGTCATCAACTCTGCCCCTCTTTGAAGGCAAGATGATCAACCAATTCACGGTCGAGTTCGGTCAGCCGAGATACTGGGTATCCAAAAAAGAAGGACGGAAACGAATCCTGGGTAACGTGGCTGATTCCCGACAGTCTATCGAAAGCGAATTTTACCGCTTATGCTTTCGAAGCGTCGCTAGCAACACCAACGAAAGAACGTTGATTTCCGCCATTCTGCCACCGTGTTTCTTCGGTCACTCGATTTCAGCCGTTCGCGTTCTGGATAAGAACGGCAACCGGGTTATTCCGGACGCGGTTCAAGCATATCTCTGTGCCGTCTGGAACAGCTTCGCCTTTGATTACCTTATTCGGGCCAAGGTCGCATCGAACCTGAGTTTCTTCTACATCTACCAGCTCCCCGTCCCCCGCCTCACCGAAAAAGATCCCGCCTTCAAGCCCATCGTGGACCGCGCCGCCAAGCTCATTTGCACCACCCCCGAGTTCGACGACCTCGCCCGCCAACTCGGCCTCGAAAGCCACAACCACGGAGCAACCGACGCCGCCGAGCGCGCTCGCCTGCGCGCTGAACTGGACGGAATAATCGCCAATCTGTACGGGCTCACCGAAGAAGAATTCGCTTACATTCTCACAACCTTCCCGGTTGTGCCCCAAGCTGTCAAAGACGCCGCGCTCGCCGCCTACCGTGAGTACGCGCCCAAAACCGTCGACCAGCAAGTCGCCGCGCTCATCGCCGCTGGCGAAAGCGCGACAGTCGAATTCAAGTCCTCCGTCCGCTGGGATATGAAAGAGAACCGCCCGAACGATCCCTTAAAGTTCAGCACAATAAAAACAGTAGCCGCGTTCCTGAACACGAACGGCGGCACGCTGCTTATCGGCGTTGACGACGGCCGCAATGTCGTCGGGCTCCGAGGCGATTACGCCTTATTCAATAAGCCCGACAGCCGCGATGCGTTTGAGAACTATCTTACGACGCAATTGCTAGATCACTTTGGTAACGCTGGCGCCCGCTACTTCTCTATGGACTTCCACGAGATCAACGGCCAAGATATCTGCCGTATAGTAGCCGAGCCCTCGCCCAACCCCGTGTTCGTGACCGATAAAACTGAACAGCTCTACATCCGCACGGGCAATTCCACCCGTGCGCTATCCTCAAGGGAAGCCATCGAGTATTCCCGCCAGCGCTGGCCGAACATCTGATCGCCTTCGAGCAGACCCTTTCTTCTCGAGTACAACACTATCGAACACATCAGCGGCAAAACGGCGGTGTTGGCCTCGCACGGGCCCATGCTGCCGAAGTAGCTGAACGGCTGGCCCACATTCTTGGACTTGCGGCACTCCTCGGCACAGTTTTTGCTACAATTACTCGATCGTAAAGACAACGATTCAGGAGCGCGAGCGAGCGATTTGGTTCGACCTGGAAATTAAGGAGATGATTGCGATGGAAGTGGCTTGGCCTAAGAAAACGACAGAGATGCACAATCAGCACATCGATTCCACAGTTTGGGACGACTTCAAGTTTCGGGATGACGACATCATCATCTCGACCTATGCCAAGTCCGGCACAACGTGGATGCAGCAGATTATCGCGCAGATGCTCTTCGACGCGAACACGGAACTCGATACCCAGGCGATGTCTCCGTGGGTCGACTTCAGGCTTCCGCCGAAAGAAATAAAGCTGCCCGCTATTGAAGCGCAAACGCACCGCCGATTCGTGAAGACTCACCTTCCCGTCGATGCGCTGGTGTACTCGCCCAAGGTCAAGTATATTTACATCGGGCGCGATGGCCGCGATGTGTTGTGGAGTCTGTACAACCACCACGCTATGGGAAATGAAGCCATGTATAACGCCTTGAACAACAGCCCCGGCCGAGTGGGGCCTCCGCTGGAACCTCCTCCCGCCGATATCCGCGAGTACTGGCACACTTGGCTCGAACGGGACGGCTTCCCCTACTGGTCCTTCTGGGATAACGTCCGGACCTGGTGGGCGATCCGCAAGCTGCCGAATATGCTGATGGTCCACTTCGACGTCTTAAAGAGAAACATGCCCGAAGAGATGCGACGCATCGCCAAATTTTTGGACATCCCCATCAATGAGGCCAAGTGGGACAAAATGGTCGAGCACTGCACTTTCGACTGGATGCGCGAGCACGGTGAAAAAATCGTTCCCATGGGTGGAGCCATGTGGAACGGCGGTACCAAGACCTTCATCAACAAAGGCACTAACGGGCGTTGGCGCGAGACGTTAAGCGCGGCTGAATCGGCGGAATACGAAGCGAAAGCGCTCGCCGAGTTAGGTCCGGAATGCGCCCACTGGCTGGCGACCGGCGAGGGAGCCTAGATCGAGCGGCCATCGCCTGTCAGGGACAGGAGCCACTGGCGAGTCACATCTCCTCCGGAACCACGCGCCAGCACATTGGCCGGTTAACGGTCACAACGTTCGAAAATATTTTTTAGTCCTACAGCCTCATCGTCCTACAGCGAATCTTTCACTACCGCCCGAGCCGTTTTTAGCACCTCGCCTGCTACAGTCGAATCGCAATGTCAACCTCGGCACAAATATCCGCCAATCAAATGAACTCGCAGCTCAGTACCGGGCCGCGAACCGAATCGGGCAAGGCCGCTGCCAGCCAGAATGCCCGCAAGCACGGGCTCACATCCGAGCTCACCGTGCTCCCCAGTGAAGATCAATCGGAATTCGATGACCTGCTGGAACGCTATCGAAATCAGTTCGGTTTCGATGGTGAACACGAATCGTTTCTGGTCGAGCAAATGGCGCGATCGCGTTGGAAGCTGGCCCGCGTTCAGCGCTTGGAAACCGCGACATTTGAACGCGCCTCTGAAACGGGATCACCCGAAGATTGGAAAGCCCTGGCTACGCTGCAACGCTATGCCGCGGCAGCCGAGCGGTCCTACTACAAAGCCCACCGCGAGCTGCAGCAGGGTCGCAAAGACGACCAGCAAATCGCGCACAAACAAAGCGCTTCGCTCAGCAACTTCATCGAGGCCTACGTCAACGCGCCCGTGCCCAACATTTCCGGCCAATCGGCTTCGTTTCGCAATTCCGATCCCATCGCTCCTCCGCTACCGGTAATCGACCGTGCCGCGGCCTACCGTGAGCGAGTCGGTTCCGCCATGGGCTGACGGACGGCAATCCCGCTCAAACCTCCAGTTTCCACGGCTCGCGATAGTGCGATTTCAGATACGGACGGATCGCTTCCTGCTTCACGGTCCAGTTGCTCTCGTCCCAATCGAGCCAGGTCTTGTGTCGCATGGAAATGTTGGCCAGCAGGCATGCCGTCGAAGAACGCACGCATGTCTCGATGTCGCTGGTCGGCTTCTGGCGAGTCTGGATGCACTCGATGAAATTCTTCCAGTGCGGAACATTCATCTGCGCCATGTCCTTGTCGTTCTCGAATGTAAGCGCCGCCACTTTCGATTTCGGATTCGGAATCAGCCAGCAGCCCCGGCGGTTGACCAGAATGGTCGCCTCGCTGCCGTGGATGGTGGTGCCCGCGCTTTGTCCCAGCCCGAACAGGGGCAGCGAGTTTGCGGTACGGCTCTCATAGCTTTGCAAATACTTGGGATAACGGTACGTGGCCAGCATCGTGTCCGGCGTCTCGCGGTTGTCCTGAACGTAGAGCTTGTCGCCCATGGCGGAGATCGATAGTGGCATGGGCTCTCCGAAACACTGATGAATGGGATCGATCAGGTGGACCCCCCAATCGGTCATCGCGCCTCCCGCGTAGTCCCAGAAGTAGCGGAACGTCGGAAACGTGTCCGAGTTGACTCCCCAGCGGTTGGCGTTGAAAGGCACCTTGGGCGCGGGGCCCAGCCACATGTCCCAATCCAGACCCAGCGGCGGAGCGCTGTCAGCCGGGTTCCCGTACCCGCTCTGTTTGACCGATCCGCTTTGGAATGCGTGGCAGAACGTCACGTCGCCCATCACGCCGCTTTTTACGAGTTCGGCCGCTTTCTGGAAATAACCGCCCGATCGCTGCATCGTGCCGGCCTGGACCACTCGCTTGTACTTGCGCGCGGCCTCCACCATTTTGGGACCTTCATCAATATATACGCACGCGGGCTTTTCGACATAGACGTCCTTGCCCGCTTTACAGGCCTCCACTTCCATGTAGGCGTGCCAATGGTCGGGCGTCGAGATGCAAACCGCGTCGATCGATTTGTCGGCCAGGATGTCCCGGAAATCCTTTACCGACTTGACTTGGAAGCCGCCTTTCCTGGCGGCGGCCTCCGCACGTTCCAGGTGTGGCTGATATACATCGCACAGTGCCACAGGCTGTGCCCCTGGCACTTTCATCGCGTAGCCTAGATTGCTGGATCCCATAGCTCCCAGGCCGATGAAGCCTATAGCTACCCGGTCGTTGGCTCCTCGCACCTGGCCTGTGAAGAGGGAAGTCGTGAAGGCCGCCCCGGCGCCGGCTAGTACATCGCTTCGTGAAATCGAATCGCTCATGTGCAGTTCTCCTTGGACTCACCGGCTCGGCACATTCCAGGTCAACACTTTCGCTTTCGCACTGCTGGGCACATTCGCCGGATCGTCTACTTGATAGTAAATGGTAACCACCTTCCGGGGTGCAACTTCAACGGAACTGGGATAGCCGCAATCGATGTTCGGAGCATCGCTGACCAATGCAATACCCTGCTCGGGACGCCACGTCATTCCGGCGTCGTCGCTCAGCAAAGCGCGAACTCCCCGGGGCGCATTGCGCTCCCCATATGTCATCAATAGCCGGCCGTCCCGAAGTTGGATCAGATCGGCGGGATGCTCGCTGTCCTTGGTGACTCGATTCGGCGTGCTCCACGTCCGGCCTCCGTCCTTGGAACGGGTCACCTGCAGAAAGCCGGCCAGCGACGTGCGAACCGCCGCCACCACGATTCCATCGGCCAGCACGGCCAAGGCTGTCTCATTGCCGTCCATCTGAATCAGCGACCCATCGGCCCAGGTCTTCCCGCCGTCTCTCGATCGGAAAACCCAGCTTTGGAACTCCCGGGCCCCACTGGGCGGACTCACTTCGAAGTACACGGCCATGAGCGCGGTTCCATCGCTCCGCTGCACAATCTTACCGAATGGCGAGACGGCCGTCGCAGCGGTGCTGGTCGATCCGGGTGGCCTTCTCGTACCCGGCTGCTTTTCGCCTTTCGTCCAGGTCTTGCCGCCATCGCTGGAGCGGGTGATGTAGACCCCATCGAAAGTGCGTTCGGCGCGCTTGGACGAGAGCTGCAGCCCGGTTGGGTCATATCCACTCAGGATGCAGTACCCCAGGATCAAAGTGCCGTCTCTCAGTTGCCCGAAAGCAGGATTGCGATCGTCTTCCGGTCCGTCCACCAGGGTGCGTGGTACGGTCCACGTTTTGCCACTATCGACGGAGGTGATCCAATCCAATCGTCCGGCCCTGCCAACGTGTGCCGCGCCGCCCCGGAACACGGCCGCCAGCCGCCCGTCCTGCAAGAGCGTCATTACCGGGAAATAGCCGCCGCCTTTTACGGCTGTCACCACACTGGCCTCTTGGGCTACAGCAGCCCCGGTCAGCGTGACGATAACGCACAAGCCGTAACAATATGACACACGGAGTCGCTCACCCAACCGGAACCCACGCTTGTTTCTTTGAACTTTCCAACACTTTCTCAAGCAGCTGCATTCCCACTAACCCGTCCTCGAAGGTCGGATATTCCACGGGCGCCGAGGGGTCTGCAACCTTGGCGTAGAAACGCTTGAATACCTGCTTGTGACTGTCGTCGTAGCCCTCGCTATGGCCGCCCGGCAGGTCGGCATAAGCGGCGGCCTTCGGGTTCAACAGGCCAGGGTCCTTGAGGATAAGCTGGTTCGGTTCGTTTCGATGGCCCACCCAAAGCTCATCCGGCCGCTCCTGGTTCCAGGAGACCCCGGCCTTGCTGCCGTAGATATCGAACGTGAACATGTTCTTGCGTCCCGCCGACATCTGGCTAACAGTGTAGGCGCCTCTGCAGCGCTCGCCCAGGTGGATCAACACCGCCGCAAAGTCCTCGGTTTCGATCGGCACTGCTTCATATTCGGACGGGGCCGACATCTTGCCGGAAAAGGTCTCGATGGATCCCTTGGGGCGCTTTCGGGTCTTGTGAAACGTCTGCAGGTCTGCACACAAAGCCGTAATCCGTAGACCCGTCAGGTGCTGGATCATGTCCATCCAGTGCGAGCCGATGTCCCCAACAGCCCGCAATTGCCCATTGTCTTTGGCCTCGATGCGCCAGTTCCAGTCGGTGTCATAGAGCAGCCAATCCTGGGAGTAAGTGCCTTGAACAATTAGAATGTCGCCCAGCTCGCCGCCTTCGATCATTCGCCGGATATGCTGCACCACGGGATAATAACGGAGGTTATGTTGGATGCAGTTGACCGCCTTCTTCTCGGCCGCGAGCGCGACTAGTTCGCGCGCCTCAGCGGCTGAAACGGTGAAGGGTTTTTCACATAAGACGTGTTTGCCCGCCTGAAGTGCTGCCTTACACATGGGAAAATGCAAAGCATTTGGTGTCAGAATGTGGACCGCTTGGATTGTAGGGTCCGCCAATAGCGTGTGGTAGTCTCCGGTGGTCCGCTCCACCGAGATGCTCTCGCCAAACTGCTTGGCCTTTTCTTCCGACGAGCCGGCCACTGCCGCAATCTCCACATTCCCAAGGCGTCGTATCCCCTCGGCGTGCACTTTGCCCATGAAACCAGTCCCGATAATTGCTGTTCTTAGTTTGCGCATGTAGGTTTACTCATTCTACTTGATGCCTTGTAATCGTCGATTGGTAATGAACGTGTAGACGAACGTGTAGTTGATAAACTGAATCGTACAGGAATGATCGTCCGCATAAGACTCCAGCGAGGGCCGAGCGTTAGACGCAACCGCCGCAAGAATCAGCACGTTACGCTCGCCCTCGCCACTCTGCTGAGTCCGGCGAAGTTCGCGGCCTGCGCGCTTGGTTTATGGCGTTTAGCGGCCGATTTGGGACTTGCTGGTCAATTTGCGATTCAAGGGGGACTGTTCTCCCACTGGCAGGTCTGGATCGGCGTAGCCGGATTGCTGCACTTGCTCTCCATGGCCCTAAATCGGTACGGAACTTCGTCCGCCGAATTACCCGACTCAGAACAGAAACCCATAGAAACGATTCTGAATTCGGGATTCTGATCCATCCTAAATTTTTCATCTTCAGAACTTCAGAAGTTGCCGATAAGCCGTATGAGTGCGAGTTGAGCCTAGGCATCGCGGTATTGCGCGTGCTTGAAACTTGGACAGCTTAGCGAGCATCTACTTGGATAGGTAAGGGGTGAAATCAGTGTCGGTCATTCGGTTCGGAGGATTTTTTCAACCGGCTTGGGCGAGAACGGCGTTGGTATTTGCCGAGACCACCTCCGCTGTTGCAGACAGATTGCAGCCCCTTGTTAGCCGGGCCGCAGTTATTTCACACGAGGCAACGCGCCTGGTGGCAGCTCTCCTGATCCCTGCTTCTGTAACTGCCGCTTGCATGGCGCTCTGGCGCCTCAGTTCCGATCTGGGTTGGACGGGAGCTTTCGCGATCTCAAGTGGCCTTTTCTCTCACTGGCAGGTGTGGAGTATTTTGGCGTTAGGTCTCAAAATGACCGGATCGCTGATTAACCGCGACCCGGACCGCAGGCGGGACTCTGAGCCGGACCACGAGAGAAGCATTGACTGACTTTGATACTCTGAGCTTAGTCTTGTCTTCTCTCTCCTCATGGCATACCTCACGCGTAGCAGTGGCCTAGGCAGCGTTTTTTCGTTCCCTGGTTTTCCCAAGGGCGTTAAATGGTTGCTGATTGCGAACGCGGCAGTCTTCATAGTTGGGTTTTTCTCCGGTCTGGTCCAACTCGACAGGCCTCTGGGAGTTTTGGCCCTGGTGCCGATCGAGGTGGTGAAGCTATTTGCCGTCTGGCAACTGGCCACGTACCTGTTCCTGCACTCCGGTTTCGGCCACATCATTTGGAATATGCTGGCGCTCTGGATGTTTGGAGCGGATCTGGAACGTGCCTGGGGCACTAAGCGCTTCCTGCAGTTTTATTTCTTCTGCGGTGTGGGCGCTGGAATTTGCGTGGTGCTCGCCAACTATATCCTGCCCTGGGGTAATCCCCTGGTCGCCACGATCGGTTCTTCGGGGGCGATCTTTGGAATATTACTGGCTTACGCCATGTTGTACCCCGATCGCACCATCTTGTGGGGCTTCCTGATCCCCATCCAAGTCAAGTACTTCGTTCTCATTATTGGCGTAGTAACGTTCATGAGCTCATTTCGGGCCAATAACGGAGTGAGCGAATTCGCTCACCTGGGCGGGTTGCTGTTCGGATACATCTATATGAAGAAGCCAAAACACGGCTTTGACCTCACTGGTCCCGTGCAGGATCGGTATCGTCTCTGGAAGCGCCAGCGGGCCAAGAAGAAGTTTCAGGTCTACATGCGGAAGCAGGGTTCAAACCACGACCCGATGCAGTGAGACGTCGACCACCATCCTGCTCGCACCAAGTCGCGGCACATCCTTGACGTGGAGGCCGCACCGACCATCTGTTTCATTCCGAACACATCCGCACCACGGCCCGCTTTAAGGGCGACCCCACCCGAATCAACGTGCCTTTCGCCGGGGACTACCGATATCTACAGAAGCGTTCGCTAGGGGCAGGATGTCTCGCCATTCCCGCACCAGGCATTTGAACTCGATCCCGACGGGGCGGATCTTGCGATCCAGATCGTATAGCCCTAACGGATTCACGTTACCGTTATTTTCACGCAGGGCGGTGTCCCAATCCACTTGGTCGGTCAAGCTGTACCAGGTGAAGCCGATAATCGGAACACCGTCGTGCTTGAGCAGCGCCATGTTGCACCACTCTTTCCAGAGCCAGCCGGGGGCGCGATCGTCTTCGGCCAGATTTGTCTCCGTGTGCATTACCGGCAGGTGGTAACGGTCGAAGTATTGCTTGGTGATGACGTAATAGCCGAAGACCTCGCCCGTGCCGACGAGATCGCCTTGCGGCGGCACCATACTTTCGTTGGTGAAATAATAGTCGTTCCCCATCACGCAGTGGTGGCGGATGTTTCTACCGTGTTCCAGGAACCAGTGATACTCTTCACGGCTCATGCCGTTGTCCATCAGGAACTCATACATCTCCGATCCAACTTCGTGCCCGTAACAAAGATCGAGCGAGAGGAAGCGGCGCAGGTTCAGGGTGTGAGCCCTACCGACGGCCAGGGGGGAGCGCGCGTGATAATACGAGGTCGCCTCGCTTTGAACAAACAAGGCCCTGGACTGGACCCTTAAAATCGCTTCCTCCGCCAGAATGGTGGCGCGGCACTGGTTTTTTAGCGATGTAACGAAGGCACGCTCCGATTTCAAACGCTCGTTCCACCAGCCGAATTCGGCTGAGAACATCGCGTTCACGAAGATCTCGTTCACAGGCGTGTACAGGCGCACCCAGGGAAATCGCTTTGCGAAATCGGCAGCATAGGTGGCGAAGAGCTCAGGCCACTCAGTGTTCTGGAAGTCGCCGATCCAGTCCGGCACGCCGAAGTGACAAAGGTCCGAGATTGGAGTAATCCCGAGCTTGTGCAACTCCGCGAACGTCTCATCGCAAAACGACCAATCGTATTTACCGTGCGCTTTATGACAGCGGTAGTAGTCGGGCCCGAAACGAAGGTAGTCGAGTTCCAGTTCTTCCTTCACCAGCCGGAAATCCTCGCGCCAGCACTGGTAAAACCGGCACTTCTCGTATTCGTCCACGCGCTCGGTAGTCCCGTTCCGTCCGGTGATGGTAGGATAGCTGCCCTCGATGCCGGTCGCAAACATGAAGCGGTGCGAGTGGTGATGATGTTGGTCGTCGGGATGGGTGTGAGTAACTGCTGTGTTAGCCGTCGTCATAAGCTCCGCGAAATTAGACGAAGATCCGGTTGGGAGATTTCGAAGAGATGCATCACCCGTTAGAATGATTGCATGTTGCGGGAGTCCTTGATAGAAAAGCAAACCGGCCAGGGGCCATTTCGATGGCGCAGCCATGAGGTTTCCCGTGTCGAGGGGCTGAGCGACGCCGTCTTCGCATTCGCGATCACGCTGCTGGTTGTCTCGCTCGAGGTGCCTCGCACGTTTACGGAATTATTTGAGATTATGCGCGGTTTTGTTCCCTTTGCGATCTGCTTTGCCATGCTTTATCAAATCTGGTATTCGCAGTTCATCTGGTTCCGGCGCTACGGAATGCAGGACACGGTAACGGTGGTTCTTAACGGAGTGCTCCTGTTTGTCGTGTTGTTTTACGTTTATCCATTGAAGTTTCTATTCACCTACTTAGTAGATGTCGCCCTGGGCGGAAGAGGAATGGCTCACTTGCCGGGCGGGCGTGTTGAACCAATGCTTCAGGGCACGGACATCTACGCCATGATGATCGTGTACGACGCGGGTTTCATCGCGGTATTCGGAGTCTTCGTGTTGCTGTATCAGCATGCGTGGCGGAAACGAGAGGACTTGGCGCTTCAACCGGAGGAACGTTTCGAAACGATTCAACGCCTCGGCGCCAATGCCTGTATGGTCGCCGTAAGCGTGTTATCGCTGCTGGTAGTGTTGATTGGAGGCATGACGACGGCGGGGTGGGCCGGAATGCTTTATTTCCTGATCGGGCCAGTTCTGACCGTTTATCACAGCGTCATGGGACGGCGCAGACGAAGGTTGAATATAAATGGATAGCATAAGTCTATATGGAAAAATTCCTAGAAGGAAAGACGGCGATAGTCACGGGTGGGACTCGTGGAATTGGACGGGCGATCACGGAGAGCCTGCTGGACGCGGGAGCGGCTGTAGCGATCTGCGGAAGAGATCAAGGTGCAGTGGACCGGGCCGTCAAGGAGTTGCAGTCGCGCGGCAAGGTGATCGGCCACGCTGCGGACGTGGCCCGTCCGGAGGCTGTTACCGAGTTCTTTCGATTCGTGGATGCGGCCTTCGGCAAACTGGACATACTGGTTAACAATGCGGGCCTGGGCATATTTCGCAGTGTTGCCGATTTGACTATCGAGGACTGGCAAATAACTCTAGAAACCAATCTGTCCGGTGTCTTCTACTGCTGTCATGAAGCCGTACCGCGTTTCAGGAAGAGCGGTGGCGGGTACGTCATCAACATCAGCAGCCTGGCGGGTAAGAATCCGTTTGCGGCTGGCTCAGCCTACAACGCCTCGAAGTTCGGACTCAATGGTTTCAGCGAAGCGCTGATGCTGGACCATCGAAACGAAAATATCCGCGTGAGCTACATCATGCCGGGCAGCGTTGCTACTGAGTTTGGCGCGGGCGGGGGAGAAGACTGGAAGATTGCACCGGAGGACATCGCGGAGCTGGTGATCGATCTGCTCCGAATGCCAGAGCGAACCCTGGTAAGCCGCCTGGAAGTGCGCCCCTCCCGGCCGAAGAAATGATTCGGTAGCAGCGTCACGAAGGAGACACTTGATCGGTAGTCACTTCGAACCTGGTCAGCGGGGAATTGCCGAATGCGGTGGTAATCGCGACATCCGCTGCGTCGCGCCCGGTCGCCATCAAGACGCGGCCGATGCGGGGTTGATTATGGCGGGCATCGAAGGTCCACCAACGGTCTTCCAGATACACCTCGAACCAGGCGCTGAAGTCCATCGGACCCGCTACCGGAACGCCAATATCCCCGAGATACCCGGTAGCGTATCGGGCGGGGATATTGAGGCAGCGGCAGAATGTGATCGCGAGGTGTTGGAAGTCCCGGCAAACACCGCTTCGCTCCGTATAAACATCCAGCGCGGTCTTGGTCGGTCTTGCGAAATTGTAGCCGAACATCACCTTCTGGTGAATCCAGGTGCATACCGCGTGAACGCGTCCCCAACCAGGAGCGGTGCCGCCAAATAGCTCGACGGCCATGTTTGACAGCAAATCTACTTCGCAGTAGCGGCTTCCGAGAAGATACTGAATTGTCTCAGCGGGCAAATCCTCCACCGGGAGCTGGCGCGCTGCCGGACTCACTGGATCCGGCTGTCCGGAATCTTCGATCAGAGTAGAATTCCAAAGCCGAAGTTCTCCGGGCGGAGCCGTCAAGCGGCAACAGATGTTCCCAAAACTATCGAGGTATTCTTCGAGGTTCAAGTCCGGTTGAACCTTCAGCTTGTCGGGTTCACGGAGAT
>JBBSHP010000037.1:0-12979 GCA_038232555.1 Bryobacterales bacterium | reverse complement strand
CTATTCTCGGGGGATTGGGCGGCTTGAAGCTGACCGCCTGAAAGGCGGTGGGATTAGACCCGGCGGACGGAGCTAAATGATGCCGTTCCGATGACATCAGGTCTGTCGCCACCGGTGTGGAGCCCGTCCGCGTTCGCCGCGATCTCGGTCTCGTAACGCCTCACGGCCTGACACGCAATGGCGCTCAGTGTCAAATCGACGCGATAATTCCGAGCAGCTTCGATTCGACTTCCAGGTGCGGGATTAAGCAGACAAGCTTCCACACGCGCGAACTGCTCCGGCGTTAGCGGGCCAAGAATCTTACTCATTATCCGAGCCGCCCGTCACCTTGAGCACGGCCAGGAACGCCTCTTGCGGAATCTCCACCCGCCCCACCCGCTTCATGCGCCGCTTGCCCTCTTTTTGCTTCTCCAGCAGCTTGCGCTTTCGTGAGATGTCACCGCCGTAGCATTTCGCCAGAACGTTCTTCCGCATGGCCGCGATCGTCTCGCGCGCCACGATCTTGTTTCCGATGGCCGCCTGCAGAGCCACTTCGAACATCTGCCGGGGGATCAGCTTGCGCAGCCTGGAAATCAGGTCCTTGCCGCGGTCGAAGGCGAAATCCTTATGGACAATGATCGACAGCGCATCCACCGGCTCGCCCGCCACCAGTACGTCTAAGCGCACCATCGGAGACACACGGTAGCCCGACAAATGATAATCGAGCGAGGCATAGCCGCGTGATGCCGATTTCAGACGGTCGTAGAAGTCGAGCACAATTTCGTTCAGCGGCAACTCATACAGCAGCAGCACCCGCCCGGTCCCGATATATTCGAACTTCTTTTGACTACCGCGCTTCTCTTCCAGCAGCTTCAGGATCTCGCCCACAAAGTCTTCCCGCGTGATCACCGTGCCGTCGATGATGGGTTCCTCGATTTGTTTGATCTCGGTGGGGTTTGGAAACTTGGTTGGGTTGTCCACCTCTATGACCGTGCCGCTCGTCGTTGTTACTCTGTAGCGGACTCCCGGAGCGGTGGTTATCAGATCGATCTCGAACTCGCGCTCCAGGCGTTCCTGCACGATTTCCAGATGCAGCAGCCCCAGAAACCCGCAACGGAACCCAAACCCCAGCGCAACGGAATTCTCCGGCTCAAAGTTGAAAGCGCTGTCGTTCAGCCGGAGCTTCTCCAAAGCGTCACGAAGGCGCCCATGCTCGTGGCTCTCCACCGGATACAGCCCCGCAAAAACCATCGGCTTCACTTCTTCAAAACCTGGCAGGGGTTCCGCCGCGGGCTCCTCCGCGCTGGTGATGGTGTCTCCGATCTTCGCGTCCGACACCGTTTTTATATTCGCGAACAAAAAACCCACTTCACCCGCGGACAACTCGTCGCACGGGATGGCTTTAGGCGATTGGTAGCCCAGTCCTTCCACTTCATGCAAAGTGCCGTTCATCCACAGCTTAATCTTTTGCCCTTTGCGCACGCGCCCATCCACCACGCGCATCAGGATGATCACGCCGCGATAAGGATCGAACCACGAATCGAAGATCAGTGCACGGAGCGGCGCGTCCGGGGATCCCTTGGGAGCAGGAACCAGGTTGACCACCGCTTCCAGAACGTCGTCGATTCCTAATCCATTTTTTGCACTGATCAGTAGCGCTTCGTCGGCGGGCAATCCCACCACTTGCTCGATCTGCTCGCGCACGCGCTCGGGCTCCGCTGACGGTAGATCGATTTTGTTGATCACCGGAATGATCTCAAGATTGTGATTTAGCGCCAGGTACGTGTTGGCGAGCGTCTGGGCTTCCACTCCCTGGGATGCATCCACCACCAGCAGGGCCCCTTCACACGCCTGCAGGCTTCGTGAGACTTCGTAATTGAAATCCACGTGCCCAGGCGTGTCGATCAGGTTCAGTTGATACCAGTTGCCATCTTTGGCGCGATAGTTCAGCCGCACCGCATGGGCCTTGATGGTGATTCCGCGCTCCCGCTCCAGGTCCATCGTGTCCAGCACCTGGGCCATCATCTCGCGCTGCGACAACGCCCCCGTCACTTCCAGCAATCGGTCCGCAAGCGTCGACTTACCGTGATCGATGTGGGCGATGATCGAGAAGTTACGAATGAAGGCAGGGTCCATGTATGATCGACTTTAGAGCGGCGCACCCGCAGGATGCAGAAGGACCATGCGGTAGAATGTAGGCCTGTAATCGGATTATCCCATACGCTCCCAAATGCCCCCCGCCATTGAAGGAAATCTCGATGCAAGCGGCTTGAAGATCGCCATTGTGGTGGCGCGCTTCAACAGCTTCATCACCGAACCCCTTCTCGCCGGAGCCTATGACACGCTTACCCGATCCGGCTGCCAACCCGAAGCCATCGAGATCATCCGCGTGCCGGGCGCCTGGGAGCTGCCCATCGTTATCAAAGTCATTTCCGAGCAGCATCGTCACGACGCGATCATCGCTTTAGGAGCCGTGATTCGCGGCGACACTCCGCATTTCGATTACGTCGCAGCTCAGGCCGCGCACGGGATTGGCAGGATTCCCTTGGACACCGGCATCCCCGTCGCATTCGGAGTCATTACCACCAACACGGTGGAGCAAGCCATTGACCGCGCCGGAGCCAAGAGCGGCAACAAAGGCAGCGACGCAGCCATTACCGCCATTGAGATGGCAAATCTGCTACGCCGCCTGCGGCCATAGTCCCGTCCCATGGCTGCTCGGCACCGATCGCGTGAAAGGGCGCTTCAGGTTTTGTACCAATGGGACGTTACCAAGCAGCCCGTGGAAACTGCAATTCATGCCTTTTATGACACGCTCTACTCGGAGGAGACGCCGGATCGGCCGGGACGGGATGTGTTCATGGAGGAACTGGCTATGGGAGCGTGCGCCATCTCGGCTGATCTGGATCGCGTGATCGAACACAATTCCCAAAACTGGCGCTTGGCGCGCATGCCCATGGTGGATCGGAACATCCTCCGCCTGGCGGTATTTGAGATGACCAAACGGGGCACTCCACCGGCCGTGGTTATTGACGAAGCACTGGAACTGGCCCGCCAGTTCTCCGGCGAGGAGTCAGTGGGCTTCATCAACGGCGTCTTGGACGCAATCAACAAAGAACCCAAAGCTTAAGGTCGCCCATGAGAATCCTGATGGTGGCGTCGGAAGCCACGCCGTTTTCGAAAACGGGCGGTCTCGCAGATGTGATCGGCGCCTTGCCCGCCGCGCTCAAACAACTGGGGCATGAGGTCGCGGTGATCACGCCGGCCTATCGTTCCAACCACTACCCGGGTCCTGTGCGGGAAGTTTACCGCAACCTCCACATCGCGATTGAGCGCGGCTTCAATGTCGATATACATCAGGTAATCGAGCGTGACGTTCCGTTCTACTTTGTCGATTGCCCTCCGCTTTTCGATCGCGCCGGATTGTACGGTGACGGCGGCAGCGACTACCCGGACAATCACATCCGGTTCGCGCTATTCTCAATGGCGGCGCTCGCAGCGGCGCGCCATCTGTTCCATCCCCAGGTGATTCACTGTCACGATTGGCAATCCGGCCTGGTGCCCGTGTACATCCGCCAATTCTTCCAGGGCGATCCTCACATACTCGGTACAAAGGTGCTGTTCACGATACACAACCTGGGGTATCAGGGGCTGTTTCCTGGGTCTGTTGTGCCGCAAATCGCGATAAGCCCCAGTCTCTTCACGCCCGCGGGCCTGGAGTTCTACGGTCAGGTAAATTTGCTGAAGGGCGGCATCGTATTCAGCGACGCGGTGAGCACGGTCAGTAAAGGATACGCGCGCGAGATCCAGACGCCCGAGTATGGCTTCGGCCTGGAACACCTGCTGCATAGCAGGGCGGACGTCTTAACCGGCATTGTCAATGGCGTCGATTATGCGGAATGGAATCCCGAAACCGATCCGCACATCCAGCAGAACTATTCCCCGAGCGATCTTTCGGGAAAACTTGCCTGCAAGCGCGCACTCCTGGAGGAAATGGGTCTCCCACTTGATAATCTGAACCGCCCCGTCTTTGGTATCGTGTCCCGCTTCGTCGACCAGAAGGGTTTCGATTTAATCGCGCAGATTGCCCGGGAGCTGGCGAGCCTGGATGTTGGATTGGCCGTTCTAGGAAGCGGCGAGCCGCGTTACGAGTCGATGTTCCAACAGCTAGCGGGGGCCTACCCGGACAAGTTCGCAGTGCGTATCGGATACGATAATGGATTAGCTCACCGGATCGAAGCCGGCTCGGACCTGTTTCTAATGCCAAGCCGCTACGAGCCGTGCGGTTTGAACCAGATTTATAGCCTGAAATATGGCACCATCCCGGTGGTTCGCGCCACCGGGGGGCTGGATGATACGATCGACTCCCAGACCGGATTTAAGTTCTGGGACTACGCCGGCTGGGCTCTGTTTGGCGCGATCGAGGACGCCTCAGCCGCCTACCATCATCGCGAAAGCTGGACCGGGATGATGCTGCGCGCTATGGCCAAAGACTTCTCTTGGACCTCTTCAGCACAGGAGTACCAAGGCGTTTACCGTGGTATTTTGTCCAACGGAGTGTGAATCATTTGAGCGCGCCACGCATCTATTAGATGGAGATAATTATGGCCGGCGACAAGACCCTTACATTTAGCGATACCAGCTTCGACGCAGACGTTCTGAATTCCGAGGTTCCCGTCCTGGTGGACTTCTGGGCAGAGTGGTGCGGCCCCTGCCGGATGATGACCCCCACCATTGACGCGGTCGCGACAGATTACGACGGACGCGTGAAGGTCGGCAAGTTGAACGTCGATGACAACGGGGGCACGGCGATGCGTTACAACGTTCGAGGCATCCCGACTCTCTTGCTGTTCAAGGGTGGCAAGGTGGTCGAACAAAAGGTCGGAGCGGTAGGCAAGACTGACCTCCAGAAGATGATCGACAGCCACCTCTAAACCGTTCCCCGAATAGGACGCGGACAGGCTCGCTGTCCGCGTCCCTGTGCAAGCAAGCTCCGCACCATTCCCCCAACCATTTCCGCAACTTTGCCGGCGGGCCGACGCAAATCGTGCCCGGCAGCATCCACGATATGTAACCACGAAGCTGCTGGAATCAACTTCAAGGCCAAATCCATTTCCGCCGGCGAGCCGAAGGGATCCCTTGACCCGTGCACAAACGCTGCCTTGGTGCGCACCTCCGGGAAATGAGCCGTTCGCAACTGTGCAGGTTTGTCCGGCGGATGCAGTGGATAAGACAGCAGCAGTAGAGCATCGCAAAGTTTCGGATCTTCGGCCGCTGCCATGGTAGCCTGCCGTCCTCCATAGGAGTGCCCCCCGAGGATCGCTGCACCCGGAAAATCTCCGCCGCAGATCCTCCACTGCAGCGCGTATTCCATCGCGGTCCAGCGCCGATGTGGACGGGTGGGGCGATCCGCTGGCCCGCTTGCGCCGGAATGGCAGATCGAAGCGATAAACAGTCCACCCGGAACCCGCCAAATGCTCGGCGATTGCAATCAACAGCGGCGAATCGCAGTTGCTTCCCGCACCATGACTGAGCACGACATTGCCAAGTGAGAGTTGTTCCGGACGATGCAGAAAACCGTAGTGGTAAGGCTCAGCCATATTGGAATTACTGCACCACTTCGACCCTGCCACGAGTTGATGTGCGGGGCGTCATGATGGACTATCTGGACAGAGACCGCCGCGCTCCTCCCGTGCCCAAAGACGCTACTACTCCTCGAATGCCCTTTGCCACATTGGTCCAGGCCTCGTCCCGATCGCTCCAGTTCTTGACCGGCTTCGAACCGGTTGGCAGCCATTGAAGTCCCGCGAACGCCGCGCCTTCCAGATCGCACGAGCGGATCAGGATCGGGACTACTCGCGCGCTGCCCGTGTTCTGGCGATCGAGAGCGCGCTTCATTTCAATTCTCATGCAGTACCGAGACGCCATAAAATCGGCGCTCACCAGGAGCAGCACGATGTCGGCTTGCTCCAGGTTCTCCTCGATCTCCTTTTTCCAATTGGCACCCGGCTCAATCCGCCGATCGTGCCAGACATGGATAGAATCCTGCTGGCTCAAGACAGATAAATGCTTCTCTAATTGCGAACGGAACTTTTCGTCAGCGTGCGAGTAGGAACAGAAGAGCTTGGCTGGCATCGGCTTCGGCGCGCTCACGGCGGCTACCCTGGTCGACGGCGGCTTTGGCGTCAACTGCGCAATCGTGATGTTGGATGGGTCGGCCGTCCCGGTAAGCAGAACGGGTTCGTCGATCTGCTCCGGCGCCATCCGGGCCACGGCTTGCCGGCCTCGCTCGAACGCGTCGGCAACGGAAGAGCCGAATGCCAAGCTTTCGTAGAAATCCGTCGCGAACTCGATTGCCGCCGAGTCGTAAATCACGCCTTTGATCCCGACAACCGCCCCCACCCGCGGCGCGATCGCCTCAGCGTGCTTCAGTGAGTGGCACGTGTTCAAGACCACAAGCGACGGAACCTTTGTTTGCGGCAAATCGAAAAATTTTAGTAAAAGCGGCGGGCGTCACGTATTCGACCTGACCGCCGCGATCCAGCATCAACCCATGGTTCCCCGGATTTACGCCCGGCGACAACACATGGACGACATCCGGTCCGTGTTCCTCTAACAGTCGGTGCAGGTCATCCGAACTCACGGACCAGCGCGCTGTCAGGGTAAAGCTTCCACCCGCTCGCTCGCCCGCAGCCTGAAGCCGCTCCAACTCTCTAGCGAAGTCGAACTGGATCGCAGTCGCGTTCGACGCAACAAATAAGACATTCGCCGCCACAACATTACTCTACTCCAAGTCAGGAATCCCACAATCCGGAACAGTAGCAGCAGCAACCAGATCCGTCAGTGTACTGCAAGCTGGTCCGCTATTCTGAAGCTATGTGCGGCATTGTAGGATATATCGGGAATCGGAAGTCGGTTCCCATCATTCTGGACGGCCTCCGGCGTCTGGAATATCGCGGTTACGACTCGGCTGGCATTGCCGTGTTGAATGGCGATCACAAACTCTCGGTACGTAGAGCGTCCGGTAAGCTGCGCAACCTGGAAGAGACCATCCGGGTGAATCCTTTGGATGGCTCCTACGGTATTGGCCACACACGCTGGGCCACGCATGGACGGCCCACCGAGGAGAATGCCCATCCGCATCGCGACTGCAGCGGAAACATCGTAGTAGTCCACAACGGGATCGTCGAAAACTATCTGGTTTTGAAGCATCAGCTACAGTCTGAGGGACACAAGTTCGTTACCGAGACGGACACCGAAGTTATTGCCCACTTAGTAGAGAAGTTTTTCCAGGGAAACCTGGAAGACGCGGTCCGGAGTGCAGTTAAGGAGATAACCGGGGTGTTTGCCTTGGGAGCCATCTCCAGTTCCGACCCGAACAAAATTGTCGCCGCCCGGCAAGGACCTCCCGTAGTCATCGGCCTTGGCGACGGCGAATACTTCATCGCTTCCGATGTTCCGGCAATTCTAAGCCACACCCGCGACATGTTTTTCCTGTCCGACGGCGACCTCGCGATCCTGACCCCTGAAGGCGTTCACCTGACCGACTTCAACGGACGCGCCATCAAGCGCCAGGTCTCCCACATTTTGTGGGACCCGATCATGGCAGAAAAGGGCGGCTACAAGCACTTTATGCTCAAGGAGATTTTCGAGCAGCCGCGGTCGGTGCGAGACACCATGTTGGGACGCGTGGGACAGGAGTCTGGCCGCATCTTCCTGGATGAAATGAATATCAGTTCCAAAGAATTTCGCGAGTTTCAGCAGATCAAGATCATTGCCTGCGGGACCAGTTGGCACGCTGCCTTGGCCGGAAAATTCATGATCGAGAAGCTCGCGCGAATTCCAGTGGAGGTGGATTACGGCAGCGAATTCCGGTACCGCGATCCCATCGTTTCCAAAGAAGTTCTGACTGTGGTGATTTCGCAGTCCGGAGAAACTGCCGATACATTGGCGGCGCAGCGGGAGGCCAAACAAAAAGGCTCTAAGACACTGGCGATCTGCAACGTGGTCGGCTCGATGATCACGCGCGATGCCGCCGGAACTTTGCTGACGCACGCTGGACCGGAAATTGGCGTGGCGTCGACTAAGGCGTTTACGTCTCAGTTGACCGCCCTGTATATCCTCGCGATGTACCTCGGCCAGACGCGCGAAACACTTTCACCGGAGGACTCGCGGAATCTGGTCCAGGAGCTGATTCTGCTGCCGGGCAAGCTGGAAGCGGTGCTGGGTTACGACAACATCTACGACGACTTAGTCAAAAAGCTTTTCCGCGCAACCGATTTTCTGTTCCTGGGACGAGGCGTGCATTTTCCGATAGCGCTGGAGGGTGCTCTCAAGCTGAAAGAGATCTCGTACATTCATGCGGAGGGCTACCCCGCCGGCGAAATGAAACATGGCCCCAACGCCCTGATCGACGAGAACCTTCCGGTAGTGGTGCTTGCGACTCGCGATCCGGATAGTGACGAGAGCCGGGTGCGTTACGAGAAGACCATTTCGAATATCCAGGAAGTGAAAGCTCGCAGCGGCATCGTGATTGCAGTATGCTGCCATGCCGATGAAGAAGAGGTCGGGAAGATGGCCGACCACACCATCGCCATTCCGTCCACCACCGAGCTGCTGCTCCCGATTCTCGAAATCGTCCCGTTGCAATTGCTGGCCTATCACATTGCCGTGCGGCGTGGGTGCGACGTAGATCAGCCCCGGAATCTGGCCAAGAGCGTGACGGTCGAGTGAAGCAGTCCACTCATCAGCTCCGCATTCAAACAAATGGAAAGGGCTTCTACGAATTTACCCGCGAAGTAAAAGCCTGGTTGAGCGACAAGCAGGCATGCACGGGACTGCTCACGGTATTTTGCCAGCACACTTCGGCATCGCTAGTAATCCAGGAAAACGCCGATCCCGACGTAGTGGCGGATCTCTCCGACTTTTTCGCACGACTCGTCCCGGAAGATACAAAATTATATCGGCACACCGCGGAAGGGCCAGACGACATGACCTCGCACATCCGTTCGGCCCTGACACAAACCCATCTGGCGATTCCGATTCATGAAGGCAAACTGGCGTTAGGCACTTGGCAAGGCGTATACCTGTTCGAGCACCGCAAACAGCCACACCGGCGGCGCAGCGTGATTTTGCATCTACTTGTGGGCGAGTGACGTTATTGAGCCCCCTCCGCTTTCTTCGGAGCCGCGGCCCCCGCCGCTTTGGGCTTCCAGAACGTGGGAGCCGCGTCCGTGGTCTCCTTATTGGTGTAACTCATCGCCGGATTGATCGCGAACAGCATGCTCTCGCTGCTCAGCACCACCTCGCTGGTCAGTTTCAAGTACTCCCGCCGGTTCTCCTCGCTCATGAATTCCATCACCGGCTTCTGCCCTGGATCGGGATCTAGCTGTTTCATGGAATTGAAGCCCCGTATCCACAGATAGCTTCCCGCGGGCGCCCCCGACGTGATGCTGTAAACGACGCTGTTAGCGTCGGGAAGCGCCTTCGCAGCCGCCTGGCTGATCAAGGTCCGTATTTTTGTGAAGTCCGCCGCCCGTCCCGGACGGGTGCGGATCGTCGTAATGCTGACGAACCGCATCTGCGGTATCCGCGCGCGAAACTGCTCGCCACGTAGGCTCAGCTCCTTCTGGTAAGTCGCCAGCATTACCCGTCCGCCGCTTTTCACCTCGCCATCGCGCGCGTCCAGTCGCTCCATCTCCGCTTTGATCGCCGGCGAGCTCAGATACGATTCCCGCGCATCCCCAACCGCGGCAAAGGAATCGTACGGCTCGATGAACCAAGCTTCGCTGGGACCCGTGAGTGTGGTGAGAGCCAGGTAATTGGGGTACTTTGTCTTCGACAACGCGCGGACATAGCCGGTTTCAATGGCCTCGTGGGCGGCCTCGCGGCCCGGCTTGATTTCCTCGCGGATGATTTTGATGATCCTGCGCGGCTCCATGGCTGTTTGCGGAACGGCTGGCACGGCGCACAGTACCCCCAGACCGGCCGCCATTGCGGATAACACGATTAGCTGTTTCAATTGAGCTCCTTGTTCTTCAACGTTGAAGAATCTGCGCTAGTATATCGCATATAGGCGAGCCGCGCCTTCGGGCAGGCTTCGGGCAGGCTCCCAAAAGCACCGCCGCTTCAAACCTCCAGCTTCCACGGCTCCCGGTAAAGCGATTTTAAGTACGGCCGGATCGCTTCCTGCCTTACCGTCCAGTTGCTCTCGTCCCAATCGAGCCAGGTCTTGTGGCGCAAGGAGACGTTGGCCAGCAGGCACGCGGCCGAAGAACGCACGCACGTTCGATGTCGCTGGTAGGCTTCTGGCGAGTCTCTCTTTGCCGTTCTCATACGTCACGCCTCCAACTTGGATTTCGCATTCGGAATCAGCCGGCATCCACTCCGGTTCACCAGGATGGTCGCCTCCGTCCCGTGAATCGTCGCACACCGCGGAAGGACCAGACGACATGACCTCGCACATCCGTTCGGCCCTGACGCAAACCCATCTGGCGATTCCGATTCACGAAGGCAAGCTCGCGTTAGGCACTTGGCAAGGCGTCTACCTGTTCGAGCACCGCACTCAAGGACACCAGCGCCGGGTAATCCTCCACTTGCTTTGGGATTGAAGCTCGAAATCACCTGCGTGCCGAAGGACATCAGAATTCGTACTGTACCCGCAGCCCCACACTCCGAGGTGGCCCGACAGCGGTCCCTGAAAACAGCCCCGCGAAGTTGATCACGTTCAGCCGATCCGTTGCGTTTCGTAGGTCTGCCTGAATCCGAACCTTCCCGCGTTCCTGGATCTGCTGTTCGAATCCGGTGGAGGCATCCAGGCTGAAGGAGGGTCGCACGCGCCCCCTGTCGAAATTGACTTGACCCAGAACGCGCGACCCATAATGCCGCTCCAGCGCGGTGGCATCGGTATAGCCCGGCAGTTCGATCGGAAGGCCGCTCCCGTAGGAAGTACCCACGCTGCCCCAGAATCTACGCGCAGGCTGGATGCGCAACCTGGTCCGAAACGTATTGCGCTGATCTTGTGTGATCGGAAATTGAGCAGTGGATTTCAGCAAATCCGTCGCATTGTCTGCCAAAAAGAGCCCTCCTGTGATCGGCAGTCGTCCAAACCCAATCATGTTGGAATAGCTCACAAACCCGGAGAACGGCCCCCACTTAGGGACTTCCGCCCGTGCTTCGAATCCCTGAATGCTAGCGCTGCTGAACGCAATCGGAAAGCTCACGCCGGTGTTGAGCAGTAGATCGTCGTCAGCAAAATTGCGGACGTTGCGGCGATAGTAATTTCCATCCAGACTCAGCTTACTGAACAGGCTTTTCGCGAAGCCCGCCTGAAAAAAGTTGCCGCGCGAAGGAGGAACCGGCAGCCGGAGCACACTTTCATTTAGTTGCTCACTGCGGGACTGCTCGCCAGCAAAAGATTCTCGATAGCTGGGGTCTGGAATGCGCGATCGTAGGACGCCCGCAGAATCAAGCTCGCCCTGGGCCACCACCACGAGGCGCCCAGCCGGGGGCTCACAGCGTTCTCGCTGACTAAGAGTCCATAGTGGTCCCACCGCAACCCTGCGCTAAACGTAAACCTTCCGGCTCGGATCAAATCCTGGGCATAAAGCGACTGTTCACGCCCTTGAGCCTGGCCGTTGAACGTGAATCTCCGCGGGGTCTCGCGGTCGAATTGTTTCCGGTCTGTGATGCGGTAAGCGAACGCTTCGTGAATAGAGCTAAAAATAGCCTCCCCTCCCACCTTCCATTCGTGCGAGCCACGGTGTCCGGACAGGCTCCCGTTGGCATAGGTTTCGCGAAAACCGCGGTCCTGCTGCGGATTGATAGGAGTGCTGCGCGCGTTGGCCCAGAGCTCGGAGGAAACATCTCGCGCCATGGCCCGGATGTTCAGCAGCAGAGACGGCAACAACAGCCGCTGATAGGAAGCTTGGCCGAGCGTTTCTGCGCTGCTTCGATCCTGCCTCTGCCCCGCAGTTTCTTGAACGCGCTCGTTCGGCACCAGGAAGCCCGCGCGGCTCCAATGCACGGTGAGAGAAAGGCGGCTGCGGTCATCCACTTCCCGATCCAATCGCCCTTGCAGCCCGCCGCCGCTTTCCCTGTTGGTGTAGTTTTCGATCACCGGCGGATCCAGGAAACGGTCGGCATGATTGCCTTGCCCGCTTAAGCCGATCGCGGTGCGTCCCTTCGAATACTGGCCGCTGGCATAGCCATCTTCGGTGCCGAAGCTGCCGCCGCCAAACACCAGTTTCCCGTGCAGCCCCGGGGCATGGTCCTTAGCTTCGCGAACCTCCACGACGCCACCCAGCTTGCGGCCATACTCGGCGGGATAATTTGCGGTCAACACACTCATGGACTGAACCTCGTCGGCCTCCAGAGCGGGAGCGAATGCCGGTGAGCGATTATCCGTGAGCGGAATCCCATCGATGACGTACTGCACCTGGTATTCGGACCCGCGCGGGTGCAGCACGCCGTTTGCTTCGAGCAGCCATCCCGGCTGGCTCTGCACCAGGTCCAACACAGCACGCCCGGGTTGGGACGATGATCGTTGTGCGATCGTTTCAGAGCCGATGTGATACGCCGTTCCGGTGCGGTGAGGATCAATCAAGGTAGCGGCGTCGCTCACCAGGACGTCGGTTTGCACGGGTACCACGTTCAGGGCGATGCGAAGCTCCTGCGCAACCTCCGACCGGATCTCGATCAAGCCTGTGTAGGTTTGGAATCCCGCGTGTGTGATGGTGATTTGATATATCCCGAAGGGCAGCTCGCGGGCGTCATAGCGGCCTTCGCTGGTGGTTCTGATGGCGGCTCGATAATCGATAGCCCGGCTGACGAGTTCACCCGAAGCCTGAGCGGGCAGTCCGGCAGGATCAACCACCGTAAGTCGAAGTTCTCCCGAATTCCGCTGAGCAAGGACCAACGTTCCCAGCAAAAGATTAAGCGTCAACACTCGCACAAGTGCCACCTTCCGATTATCGTTGGGGACGCTTCAGCTAGTCCGTGT
>JBBSHP010000036.1:0-13036 GCA_038232555.1 Bryobacterales bacterium | reverse complement strand
GCTCGGCGGCAAGGGCTTCCTCCTGAAGCTGTCGAGTCTCCACGGCAGCGAGGTAGCTGGCCCGCGCGCGGTCGAGTACCACCAACGCATTCTCCACTTCCAAGCGCACCTGGTTCTCCAATTGACGCAGCCGCACTTCCGTCTGGCGTACCTGTAACTCGTCCCGAATCACATCCGCCTGAGCGACCCGATTGCGCAAAGGAATGTTGAGTTGCAGCCCGATGGCATAGTTCGGGAAATTTCCGGGAAAAGATCTGGCCGAGCGCGTTGCTGTAGCCGCCAAGAAAAAATGGATCGGCCGAGGACGTCAGTGGAGCGCCCCCTGCTCCGGCCTGTGGCACCATATTCGGCTGACCCGTGAGCCCATTGTTCTGCAGGCTACCGATGACATCCAGAGTAGGGAGCAGCGCGTTCCTGGATCCCTGCAAACCGATCTGCGAGTTTTCAATTTGAATTTTTGCTTGGGCCAGATCGGGACGGGTACTTAAAGCTTGCTGCACTAAATCCTGCACCGGCTGCGGCTGGTCGTTGGCAGGGATCTCAATTCGGTCCAGGGGGACTATGCGCGCCGTTCGCAACAGCGGGTCGGTGCCGCGGCTACGAGTCAACACGTTCTTGAGCAGCAACTCCTGCTGGAGAGCCAGGCTTTCCGAGTTGGTGAAATCCTGGCGGCTGCGGGCCACCTCCGCCTGGGCCCGCTTCAGCTCCAGCGGAGCCAGCGTGCCCACCTCCACCTGCGACTTATTGTCTTCGTACAATTTCTGCGAAAGTCCCAGCGCCTGGCTCTTCACTTTGACGTCTTCCTCCAGGCTGACCAAGTCCCAATACAGCCGGATCACACCCGATATGGTCTCCAGCAGTTGTTGCCGAAAAATAAAATCCGATATTCGTTCTTCATTCTTGGCGATCCGAATGAACCTGCGATTCACCGCTATGTTGAAGCCTTGCAGCAGCGGCTGCGTCACGGTCAGGCCCAGGCTACCGGTGGTATACGGATTGTATTGCGAGCGCGAGGCGTTGGTCATCTGGCGATTGTTGTTGAACCCCACATTCACGGCTGTGCCAGTTGCGAAAGCTTTCTGGATACCCAGATTGCCGGTGGCAGTGTTCGCGATCAAAGCGTTGGTTCCCGTAACGAAGGAACTGGTTTGCGGCGTACTCTGGTGGGCCCAGTTCAGCAGTCCTGCGATGCTCGGATCGTAGGCCGGAATGGGCGGGCCCGTAGCGAAGGGCGTCACACTGTGAATCGATAGGTCACTCGATTGGGTCGCAATAAACGCAAGATCCGCTGAGTTTCCCAGCGCCGATGTGGCGGGAGCCGCTCCTCCTATGGTCGTAAGCAGCGGCGCACCGGGGCCCCCCACTCCCTGCGGAAGCTGCCGGATCGTAAGCGGCAGGCCGCGCAGGATTCCGCCGCCCTGGGCCCGTAGAAGTTCCGCTTCGGCCACCCGCACGCCAAAGCGCTGCAGCTCGACATCCAGGTTGTTCTCGATGGCAAGCGCTATCGCGTCCTGCAGCGACAGGTAAAGCTGTCCGGCACGGATCAGGCTGTCTACCCGGGGAGAGTTCTCGAAATCTACCGGCGCCACGAACCGGGCACGATACGGATTCCGAATGCGATCTGACCACGAGCCGTTTTCCTGCAACACGATTCGCGGCATCTGGTCGGGAGGGCTTTGCGCTGAGGCGGTCGCGGAGAACGAAATCAGAAAGATCGCGGCCGTCAGAATCTGCTTCATCTTTTGGTCGAACCCGCCGGAGGTCGTCGCGCGCCTGTTGGTGCCCCCTTTTGACCGGGCGCTGCCGCCTGCTTCTGCATCACCGGCGCCACCGCTGCGCCTTCGCTCACGTCGTCTGAAGGGTTTACTACCACCGTTTCCCCACCCGCGAGACCTTGTCGAATCTCAATCTCGGGTCCGTAATCCCGGCCCACTTCGACTTTTTGAAAATGAATTCGATTGTCATCTTTCACCAACGCTACTTGCGTCCCCTTGGAGCCGGTTACCAACGCGTCCCCCGGAATCAGGATGGCAGGCGTAACCCGCGAGCCGATCAGGTTGACCTGCGCGTACATATTCGGCAGCAGAACCCCATCCTTATTCAGCACCATCACCTCGGTCGGTAGCGTTCTGGTATTGGCGTCCAGCGCGTTCGCCGTTCTGGAAACCTTACCCATAAATGTACGTCCCGCAAATTCCTGCAGCGTAATCTCCGCGGCTTCACCAACCCGGATATACGGTGAACTCTGCTCGGGCACCTGGATCATGATGCGAAGCGCATCGATCTGGGCCATCCGGAACAGAGGTGTGTTGCCATTTGACGAGATGAGGGAACCCACATCCACATTCCGCGCCGTGATGATGCCGGAGAAGGGCGCGACGATCCGTTCATAACCTTGCAGATTCACCAGACGTTGCACATTCGCCTCGCTGGCGTGCACGTTTTCCTCGGCCGCACGCACTTCCGCCTGGGCCGACTGAACGTTGGATTGCTGCGATTCGTACTCGGCCTGCTTCTGATCAAACTCCTGCCGCGAGACCACACCGCGATCTGCCAGGACCTTCCAGCGCTGCACCGTCACTTCCGCCAGATGCAAGTTCGAAGTGGCCTGTGTAACCCCGTGCTGAGCGCGGCTGAGCGCTGCCTTGGTTTGCGACAAGCCAGCCCGGGCCTGTTGGACCTGCTGGTCCAGTTCAGGCGAATCCAACTCAGCTAATAGCTGACCCTTCCGGACGTGGTCTCCAATATCGACATAGCGCTTTCGCAGGAAGCCGTCGGCGCGGGCGCTCAGCGCTGCTTCAGTAATCGGAGTGATATTGCCGGGAAGGAGCAAATCGCTGTTTGCCGGGGCTACTTTGACTTTGGTGACCGAAACTTCCGGCAAGCTCTCTTTTTTCTCAGTCACCCCCTTGGCAAGTTCCTGGCTGCGGTGCCGGCGGGGCAGGTAGCCGATCACAAAGAGGATCGCCAACAAACTGAGAATACCTGCGGCGATTAGCAATAAACGGCCTCGGGAAGGCTTTGGGCTCCGTTCAGGATCAGAACGCGGGTTCGGAGTAAGCTCCGGAACCGCGTCGTACTCTCGCCTTTCCATCAGAGATTCGTTGTCTGTGAATTTCAAGTCTGCACTGGCCCTAAAGAATGGACTTGAATTCCATGCTCCATGATTCAGCTATATCACGGCATCCTGCGGGTAATCGGGTGGTTAAATGGCTGTAACCCGCCAATGCTGACAACAGCGTCGCCGATGCCATGCGGCAGCTTCGGTGCGTTGACCGCCGACGGAGCCGTTTCCCCCCCAGACGTAACGGATACCATCTTTACATGCAGGCTCTTTTCGATCTGGGCCACGCTAGCTGAAGCATAGATGTCGGTGTACTCCGGCGTGGTTTCTGTGATCCGGAAACCCTGGTTTTTCAGCCAGACCAGAAGTTTTTTGACGGATTGCTCCTTGCCTCCATATCTGCTTTTTATTTCATCGGCAGGCACAACCTCACCCCTGGCCACACGGGCTTCCAACTCCTGTTGATGGCTGGCTTCCAGTGCGAAATGCAGGTTCATCGTTCGTTGTCTCGCGTTCCTGTTCAAGGCGGCTGTTTTCAGTTCCGAACTGCGCGGCAGCGGGACGATACTGTTGTCGAAATGCTTGAAGCCGTCGTCGTTCGTTTTCTGCGGCGTCATTGGGCCTGCACCGCCGAAGAATAAAGCGGTGAGCGTGAGCACGCTCCAGGCCAGGCGACAACTGCGTTTCATTTTCATTCCGCCAGACCGCTTATGTAATGCTTTCCACTTGACACGCACCAGGTTATACGACCAGATCGGTTTTGCGAAAAGCGAAGATTGCCCAAGCAAGGGCCAGCTTTGTCCTACTATGTTACAGGAGGAACCTATGAATGGCAGAATGCGAGATTCTTCCGGTAATCGCAACAAAATAAGGAGAAGCTCATGAGCGATAGAAAGACTTTCAACGACAGCGTAACCCCGTTGCCGGATCAACCCGGCCCAACGCGGGGCGGTTTAGTAGTAAATTCCGCAGCGCCGCAAACCGACGAGATGATGAGCCTGCATTTCTCACTGGCCGTTGCGCCGGACGTGGTTAAGCAAATGGAAGAAAAGGTAGCTAAAGGTGAAGTGATTCCGCCTGGTGAGCTTGAAAAGATGTTCGGCGCCAAGGCAGCCGACCCACAGCCGCTTATTTCCTGGCTGAAAGCGAACGGTTATGAGGTCACCCAGACGTCAGTGGACGGCGTCTATGCAAAGGCCAAGGCCAGCCAGGTAGCGAAAACACTGGAAGTCAGCATGGTTCCCGTCATGAAGGACGGTGTTACCTACACGTCCGCGAAGGACGCGCCGAGTTTGCCTTCAGAGGTCGCACAAGCGGTTCAGTCCATCAACGGTCTGCAGCCATTTCGACAGGCCAACAAGCACCTCCGCAGATTCCATCCTGAAAACTGCAATCGTTTATCGCCGGCTGCTGCCGGAGTTCCCACCACCAACATCGCCAACGCTCCACCGTACCTGGTGTCGGAAATCTTGCATGCCTACGGTGCCGCTGGACTGGGTGTTACGGGTAAAGGCCAAACCATTGCCATCCTGATCGACACGTTCCCTGCAAATAGCGACCTCACCGCGTTTTGGACCCGAAACGGTGTCAGCGTCACTCTCAGTCAGATAAAGAAAATCAACGTAGGCGGTGGTAGCCTTCCGGCTCCCGCCGGAGAAGAGACTCTGGACGTATCGTGGGCCAGCGGAATCGCGCCCGGCGCTCACATTCGAATCTATGCGACCGGGTCTCTTTCTTTCGTCGCCCTCGATCGCGCATTAGACCGCATCATCGCCGATCTGCCCACCCACGCTGGCATGCGGCAACTCTCGATCAGCCTCGGTCTGGGCGAAACCTTCATGTCCCCCGGCGAAGTTAACACCGAGCACCTGAAATTCTTGCGTCTGGCCGCCGCCGGAGTAAACGTGTTTGTATCGAGCGGTGACGCTGGTTCCAATCCCGATGCCTCAGGGCACAGCCCGACCGGACCGTTGCAGGCCGAGTATGAATCCTCCGACTCTGCGGTGATCGGAGTTGGCGGTACCAGCCTTCATCTTGATAGCACCGGGGCAGCCACTTCCGAAACAGGATGGTCGGGCAGCGGCGGGGGCACCAGCTTGTTTTTCCCGCGGCCGGTATGGCAGACCGGGGCCGGTGTGCCTGCCGGCGCCAAGCGAGTGGTCCCCGATGTCTCCTTAGTGGCCGACCCGAACACCGGCGCCTTTCTGGTGCTCCACGGACACAACAGTCAATTCGGGGGAACGAGTTGGAGCGCTCCAGTCTGGGCTGGGTTCTGCGCCTTACTGAATGAAGCGCGTCACAACGCCGGCAAGCCGTTTCTGCCATTCTTGAACCCGCTCATGTACCCTCTCCGCGCAACCCCCGCCTTCCGCGATGTCACAGCAGGAAGCAGTGGAGCGTTCAATTGCGGCCCCGGCTACGACCAGGTGACCGGGATCGGCGTGCCGAATGTCAGAGAGCTGATCCAGAGGCTTCCGTAGCGCTACTGCTTGATCGCGCGCCGAAGCGTAAGGCGACGGCGCGTGATCCCCGGCTAGACAGGATGTTCCTGACCCTCCAGTTGATGCTGCTCCTGATCAATCTGGCGATCCAGATCGACTGGTTGTCTTCGCCGCAGGTAGGTGTACATCACAGGGACAAAGAATAAAGTCGTGAACGTCGCCATCACTAAGCCCCCGATCACGGCACGTCCCAGCGGAGCGTTCTGTTCACCGCCTTCACCTAAGCTGAGTGCCATCGGCAGCATCCCGATAATCATTGCCAAGGCCGTCATCATGACGGGCCGGATGCGTGTGAACCCGGCGCTCAGAGCAGCTTCCAGCGCATTCTTGCCTGTCATCCGCTCATCGTTTGCAAACGAAACCAGCAGAATACTATTCGCCGTCGCAACGCCAATGCTCATGATGGCGCCCATCAACGACGGCACATTCAGCGTGGTTTGCGTGACGAACAGCATCCAAAGGATACCGGCCAGCGCCCCGGGAAGCGCCATCAGGATGATGAAGGGGTCCAGCCAGCTCTGGAAATTGACCACCATCAGCAGGTACACCAGCAAGATCGCGAACACCATTCCAATTCCAAGCCTGAGGAATGAGGAGCTCATCGTCTCCACTTGCCCGCGTATGTCGATGAAGCTGCCGCGCGGCAGTTTGGGCGTCACATCTTTAACAATTTTTCGGATGTCGCTCGCCACTCCGCCCAGGTCGCGAGCGTCGGTGTTTGCGTAAACATCGTAAACGGGCTGCACGTTGTAGTGATTCACAACCGCGACCGAAGTCCCACGTTCCATGGTGGCCAGGTTACTCAACAACTGCGTGCCGGGGACAGCCGCACCGCTGCCTGCGCCAGTTCCGGCTGTGATCGGAGTGCGGTTGAGCGCGTCGAAAGAGTCGATGCGGTATTGGGGCGTTTGCACCGCTACCTGATAGTTCACCCCATTCACCGGGTTCAGCCATTGATTGGGAGCCACCTGCCCGCTGGAACTAAGCGAAATCAGCAGACTATTCGCGACGTCGCGCTGGCTCAGCCCAGCCTGGCCGGCCTTGGTCCTGTCAACGTTCACTTTCAATTCGGGATAACTTACTTCCTGATGAATGTGAACGTCCACAGCGCCGGGGACCAGGGCAATTCGCCTTTGCAGTTCCCGGATCACGCGGTAATTTGCCACCGCATTTCGGCCCACTACTTGTACGTCGATGGGCGCGGGCAGCCCAAAATTGAGGATTTGGTTCGTGATATTGGCCGGCTGAAAAAAAATCGTCAGATCGGGGAACTTGTCGTGCAGCGCCGCCCGCAGCTTGCGCATGTAATCCTGCGTGGGACCATGTTTCCCTTCCTTCAGCGAAATGAGAATTTCGCCATCGCCGCTCCCGATGGTCGCCGTATCACTAAAGGCCAGATTGATACCGCCGTTCGGCAAACCGATATTGTCGAGAATCGTGTCCATCTCGGCTGCTGGAATCTGCCGCCGGATCTCAGCCTCCACCTGGCCGAAAATGTTCTCTGTCTCTTCGATGCGGGTACCTTGCAGTGTGCGGACATGCAGCCGCATCTGCCCCGAGTCCACATAGGGGAAAAAGTCTTCACCCACCAGGAATGCGAGCAAACAGGATCCAATCACGAATATTCCGAACAGAACCGCGACGGCGCCGCGATGGTCCAGAGTCCACACCAGCGCTCCGCGGTAGCTTGTGCGGAGGCGCTCAAAATGCCGGTTGAAAGCGTGATGGACCCGCCAAACCCAGCCATGCGCCTGCGCGGAGTCTGCTCCCTCTTGGTAGACGTGCACCTCAGAGGCAAGCATGTGATGGACCATGGTAGGAACCAGCGTGCGCGACAGCAGATAGGAAGCCATCATCGCGAACACTACCGCCATCGCCAGCGGAGTAAAGAGGTAACGGGCCGCGCCAGTCAGCAGCAATACGGGCACAAACACAATGCAAATCGCCAGGGTCGAGACGAAAGCCGGGACCGCAATCTGCTGCGCGCCATCGAGGATGGCCCGTGTGAGCGGCTTCTTCTGGGTTAGATTCCTGTGGATGTTCTCGATCTCAACCGTTGCGTCGTCCACCAGGATGCCAACCGCGAGAGCCAGACCGCCCAGAGTCATCACGTTGATCGTCTCGTAGCATAGGCTGAGCACAATCAGTGAGGTGAGAATGGACAGCGGAATCGAGATGCAGACAATCAGGGTACTGCGCCAACTGCCCAGAAACAACAGAATCATAGCCCCCGTAAGGATGGCCGCAATAACGGCCTCACGCACCACGCCCGTGATCGCAGCTCTCACAAACAGCGACTGATCCAGCAATGTGGAAACGCTTAACTCTTGCGGCAACCCAGCCATAACACGCGGCAGTTGCGCTTTAATGCGCTTTACGATATCCAGAGTCGACGCTGAGCCGTTCTTCAACACCGTCAGCAGCGCTGCACGCGTGCCATTTTCCCGCACGATGCTGGTCTGCACCGCGAATCCGTCGCGCACCTGGGCCACATCTTTGATGTACACAGTGGTGCCATTCACGCTCTTGATGGGTAGGTCGTTTAAGCCCTGTATCGTGGCTGGGCTGCTATTCACCCGCACCAGATATTCGCGATCACCCACTTTCGCGTTACCCGCCGGAAGAATCAGGTTCTGCAGGTTGATGGCTTGGGACACATCGGTGGCGGATAGATGCTTGGCATACAGCAATGCCGGATCGATATCCACCATAATCTGTCGCGCCTTGCCGCCATAAGGCAAAGGAATCGAAGCGCCCTGCACCGTGGCGAGCTGGGTGCGGATAAAGTTCTGTCCGTAGTCGTAAAGTTCTTGTTCACTCAGGCTTTTACTGTTGATGCTCAATTGCAGGATTGGCACGCTCGAAGCGTTGTATTTGACGATCCCCGGAGGGAAAATCCCGGGCGGCATCACGCGCGTGATGGTCTGTCCCAATGCCGTAATTTGCGCCACAGCAAGCTCCACTTTGGCCTTAGGCTGGAAGAACACCTTGATCACCGCAACCCCGTTGTAGGACTGGGATTCCATGTGTTCAATGTCGTTGACCACCGTGGTCATCCCGCGCTCAGACACGGTGACAATGCGCTGGGCCATCTCCTCCGGCGAGATACCGTTGTACGGCCAGATCACGCTGACCACCGGGATGTCGATGGTTGGAAAGATGTCGGTAGGCAGGAAAAAAATCGCGGCCCCGCCCAGTACCGAAATCAAAATCGACATCACTACGAAGGTGTAGGGACGCCGAAGTGCGAGTCGAACGATCCACATGTTAGCGAGAGAGTTCCTGCGTATTGCCGCGGCTTAGATATGACAGTGCGAGAGGCCGCGCTTCTCCAGGTACTGTTGATGATAGTCCTCCGCCATCCAAAATTCTTTCGCCGGTTCGATCACAGTCACTATCGGCTTACGGAAGGCGGCTTTGTGAGCTTCTTTGGAAGCAATCGCAATCTGCTCCTGCTCAGCATCGTGGAAGAAGACGGCAGATCGGTACTGCCCGCCCATGTCCGGCCCCTGACGGTTCAACGTGGTGGGGTCGTGGTTGTCCCAAAAAAGGTTCAGTAGTTGATCATAGGAGACTCTTGACGGATCGAATTCGACCTGCACCACCTCTGCGTGCCCGGTCCTGTCCGTGCACACATCCTTATAAGTGGGATTCGCAAGGTGCCCGCCCATATAGCCTACCGCCGTCGAACTCACGCCGGGGACTTGGCGAAACTCCGCTTCAACACCCCAGAAACATCCCGCTCCAAACGTTGCTTTTTGCGTCATTACTTATGGATGCAGCAGCGCAGTCAGTCGGTACAATTCTGTCGTGCCCTTTACTAATGGTTCTTCAGCAGTATGGGATGTCGATCATCCGCCAGTCAATTCGCGATCGATCTCAGTTGACCCTGCCCAAATATTTGTCGAGCCAAGCCACCACCTCGCGCACCAGGTCAGCCCGCTGCTCCGATACATCATGTCCGGTTTCGAAAGTGATAACTTTTTTGTCGGCTGCCGGTGTTCCGAGCATACGAAACAGTGCGTCCTTGCCCTCGAGAACCCAGTCGTACCTGCCGCCAATCATAAGCGTGGGCGCCTTGAGGCGTGGCGCGAAGTCAGCCTGGTCCCCTTCCGGTAGCGCCTTCTCACCGGAAAACCCGCCATCCAGGAGAACCACGGCTTTCAACCTGTCTTCCACGGCCGTGAAGATCACGCCCAATGACGCGCCCATGCTGACGCCCAGGTACCCGATTCTGTTCCGGTCGATATCAGAGCGAGTTTCCAGGTAATCGATCGATCGTCCCAGATCCTTAGACTGCTGGATCAGACTCTCACGACCGGGCGCTGTTGTCGGCACAGACTCTGGGGCAGGTCTCTCGTATGTGCCTTTATAGACCGGATACAAAACCGCACGCCCGCTCTTAATCACATAGTCAATGAATTTCATGTCTCCAAGAGTCTTGCTCGCCGGGATATCCAGCACCCTCGCGCTAGGAAAAAACACCACAGTTTGGTACGGCGGCCCGACCTTGACGGGAATGAACAGGTACGCCGCCATTCGCTCCTTCCCATAGGCTGCATCGAACGTGATCTTTTCCTTGCGCCAGTCGGTCGAATCCTGCTGGACCGGTTCCAATTTCGCATTCAGGGGCGTGCGGTCGTAGGCATACATCGCCTTGTAGATACGGAAAACATCATCCTGGGCAGGCTTCGCCTTCGAAAAGTCGCGAACCGATGCTCGCTTCTCGGCCCTGGCTTCGGCGGGTAAAGCAGTCGCATTCCGAACGCACCGAAAGCCGCTGTTCGCGGAACGATCAAACGGCGGAAGCTGCCCAGGCTCGTAGTATTCAGCAGTCGATGTGTTCCACGCTCCACCCAGAATGTACCGAGAATTAACCCGCTCTCATTCCAGCACCACTCCGCCACATTGCCGGCCATATCGTAGGTGCCCCACGGTCCCAGGCCCTGGTATTTGCCCGCGGGGGCCGCCGCGGAGGAAAAGTTACTCTGCGGGACGATGTACTTGGCGACAGAACCCGGGGCCGCCAGATACCATTGCGCGATCACCGGTAGGCTCTTACGCGCGAATTCCGCGTAAGCCGCGGCCTCATACCAACTCACGCCGCCCACCGGATAATCCGCTTGTCCGGACGCATAATGGCCAGCCTCCCACGCCGATGGCCCCGACCGGCCAGTAGAATCGCGAAACATAGCCATGGCCTGTTGCCAGCTCAGCTCTCGGCCGTCTCGAAGAAATTTTTCCTTCCAGTACTCCTGCTTTTGGTACCCGCCCTTGTCTACGAACTCCTGATATTGCCGGTTCGTCACTTCGAATTGATCGATAAAAAACAGCGGAAGATCAAATGGTCCCAGTGCTCCGAGCGCCCAATTATAGTCCTCGAACCGGCCCCCCGGCACGGGAACCATTCCCTTCGGAACCGTGGCGGCCGCTTCCAGAGGGAAGTTGAATTCATGGCGAGGTCCATGAACATCCTGGGCGATTGGAGCTCCGGTGTACTCTGCCATACCGGCTTTTGAAACCTTCCAGCGCAGGTAGCCGTTCGGGATTTTGATCTCATCCAGAGGAGTCGTTCCCAATGCGAACCACGCCTCTTCAGGAGACAGATAATCCTTGATTTGCACGGCTGCGCCGGGCGGCGAAGATCGGACCGACGCTTGGTGCGTGAGACCCTCGTCGATCTGCGCAAGCTGCGGGTCGCCTGGCAGGTACTGTTCGGCTTTTCGCAGCAGAAGGAACGCCGCGAGAGGTTTACTCTCGTTGGTCAGCCTGGCGATTTCCGGGATGGCCTGTTCGCGCGCCCAGTGGCGTTTCTCGGAGCGCTGATAAAACCAGGCGGCGACTCCGGCCACCAACAGGACCAGGACGACCGCGGGAATCGCGTAGACGGCTCGCAAGCCGGAGCGCCCGCTCGCGGGGGCGTCGAGTGTGGCGAGGACCGCGGACAAATCGCGCACCATATCCGCGGCGGATTGATACCGCTTGGCCGGGTCCTTCTCAAGAGCCCGCGAAACGATGGCATCGATTTCAGCCGGAAGATCGGGCCGGACCTCGCGTAACCTGGGCGGGGGGTCGTGCACGATGGCGTACATCACCCGAAGCTGCGTGTCGCCGCGAAACGGTGGTCTGCCAGCCAGCATCTCGTAAAGAACCGCGCCGAGGCTCCACAGATCCGTGCGAAAATCGACGGCCTTTCCGGATGCCTGCTCGGGAGACATGTAGACTGGAGTGCCTTTTGAGGAGCCATCCACGGTCGCGGTAGCCTCGCTTGATTTGGCCAGGCCGAAGTCAATGATCCGGGCAATGCCGTCCTTTGCCACGATGACGTTGGCCGGCTTGATATCGCGATGAAATATGCCGTGTTCGTGGGCTTTAGCCAGTCCCGATGCAATGTGCCGGGCAATCTGCAGAGCTTCACTAACACGCAAGCCTGAAGCGATCCTGTCCCGCAGCGTGGCACCTTCGTGGAATGCCATGGCGATGAACAGGTCGCCGCTGGAGGCTTCGTCGATCTCGTGGATCACGACAATGTTGGTGTGATCCAACCCCGACGCGGCGCGGGCCTCCTCGGTGAGCCGCAGCTTCAACTCATGATCGTGGCGCAGGTCCGGCGGCAGGTATTTCAGCGCTACGATGCGGTTGAGTTTGGTGTCGAACGCTTTGTACACCACTCCCATTCCGCCAGCGCCCAGCATCTCCAGGATTCTATAGTGAGAAACCGTCTGACCGGTCAAACCCAACTGAGCGGCTGTCGAGAGCCGCGTTACCGTGGTTTCCTGCTCCGCTGCCCGTGCGGCCACGTCTAGCGCCGGGCTCTCCAGGAAACTGCCCGCCTCCTCCTGCGAGGCCAGCAGCGACCGGACTTCCCGTTCCAAAGCCTCGTCGCCCGCGCACGCCTGCCGCAAAAAACCAGCGCGCTCGTCCGGCGGACGCTCCAACGCGGCCTGCAGCAGATTATCGACTTGCTTCCATCGAGCGGAATCCATCAACCGTTCCTCCCGTCAGTTCGCGACCGCGAGTCATCCCTCGGTAGAGCCACGGCTTGGCAGTGCTCCAGTCGCGCATCACCAGTCGCGCCAGGGCGTTCATCGCGTCACCGAGTGCCACCAGGTCCGTGGGCCTTTGCCGCCTACGCTGGTTGCCTCTTCGAACGAGACATGTTGCACGCCACCCCCGCGTTTCAGGTTGTGACGCCGCGCATTCTCAACCAGAATACGTCGCATCGCGTTTCAGGTAGCGCCGTGCAGGCGGTGCAGTTCCTGGTAGACGATGGGGGTCAGCCTCTCAAGCGCGCTCTGGTCGCCGTCGCTCCAGGCTCGCAGCAGCGTGCTTATATCGCCCACAGCCGCCTCGCCCTGTTGTGCTGCGATCCGCATTGCGTATCGCTGAATTATACCGCCCGGCCGTTGTTTTGATTTAATGAGCGCGGCATGATAGTTTCCTACCCGGGCTCTACCTCAACCATATTCTG
>JBBSHP010000035.1:0-13220 GCA_038232555.1 Bryobacterales bacterium | reverse complement strand
TCACCAGCAAATATGGCATGTTCACCAACTGGTCTAACGGCTTGACGGAGTCCGGCGGCCCGCGGCACGATCCCGGCAAGGATGCCACGGTGGGTGGCTCGCTGGTATCGCCCAGCTCGGACGGTACGACCAATTGGGAGCCGGCCACTTACTCTCCCGACACGGGGTTGCTGTACGTCGCAGAGGAGAATGCCTATTCGATTTTCTATCTGACGGATGTGGATCCGCGCGGATCGATGGGCCTCGGTGGCAAGGAGGAAGTGAACGTCGGATCGGGCGGGACCTTCCTGACCGCCATCGATTACAAGACTGGCAAAGTCGCGTGGAGGCGCCCCTATTACGGCAAGGGTGGCGGCGGCGGACTGCTGACCACTGAGGGAAAGCTGCTCTTTGGCGGCGATGGCGCGGGCAACCTGGTCGCGTACGATGTCGCCACCGGCAAGCCCTTGTGGCACACGCGTATCGGTTCCGTCACCAATGCCCCGCAGACCTACCTGCTCGACGGCCACCAGTATGTGATCGCAGCAACCGGCGATGCACTCTGGTCGTTCATGCTGTACTAAGTTCCGCCAGTCCCATCGTAAATGGAATGCGTAGCTCACGGTGCAGCAGGCATTCTTGCCTGCCGCCTTTCCACCGGCACGACTTCAGCATTTGGTTGGAGGATGAGTTATAAGGCCGAGCGGGCCTGAATCAAGAACAAGAAAGCCGCTCACGGAAAGAGCAGGACGAGCGCCGGTTGCTGCACGATTTTCGTTCATCGCTTCCTTGAACTCGGCGATGTCCTGTCGGCTTTACGGATTTGCTCCCGCCGTAGCATCCTGAGCTTTCCACGAGGCGAGTAGTTCAAGCGTGACAGTGTCGATCGATCCGTTAGACGATGGCGGAATCGGCGGAACTGCACTTGCTTCGTGCGGGGACGTCTTTTCGTGCTTCATCGCGTTCGTGCTCTCTCCTTTAATTCAATCGTACCAACGATAGCCTACGAGGCAGTTCCCGCTCTGTCAGCCGAATGCCTGCGCCTGTAAGCTAAATGCCCGAGGTCATGTGGGGGAGCTGGCCGTCTTTGCCGGCGTGGGGGAACCTTCCCCGCCCAGGCGTCCCCCCAGCGGCTACGGTCAGTTGCGCCGAAACACTCGGACCAAGTAAATCGCGTTCCCAAATTTTCGCATGCAAGATTGTTTATCAGCTACAGCCACAAAGACGATCGGTGGCTGGAGATGCTGCGCGCACATAGAGTTCCTGAAGTAACAGGGTGTCAAGATTGGACCGTGATTATTCGCTTGACTTGGCACTCGGAATCCGATGATGAAGCTGGACGTGGACTCTTTCCTTCCGCTGTCGCCTGCCATCCTTCACATATTCGTTGCGCTGATCAGTGAAGACCGCCACGGATACGGGATTATGCAAGAAGTTTTGCGGCAGTCAGACATACAGGCTCGGACCCGGGACGCTGTACGACAACTTGCAGAAGCTTTTGTCCACCGGACTCGTTCAAGAAGTGGCGCGCGCGACCCCCGATGACGATCCGCGAAGACGCTATTACCGAATATCCGAGTTAGGGCGGCAAGTTCTTTCGGCGGAGCTTTCGCGCCTGGAAGAACTCGCTCGCGAGGCGAAACGTTACCTCCAGCCTTTTCCTAAGAGGGCATGATGCTTCGGTCTGTTTACAAAGGCTTGGTGTGGTTGCATCCTCCCGCCTTCCGGGAGCGATTTGGGGAAGAACTGCTGTGCATTTTCGACGAGGCACGCCGAGACCGAGGCGCTTGGTCTCTGTTCGCAGACGGGGCTGTTTCCATCGCCCGACAGTGGACGTTCCGCTCCGATCTGTGGATCTGGTGCGTTGCTCTTCTTGGCGGCTTGATACCGATTCTCATTGGCTACGGCAGCTTCATACCGATGCTCGATTTCCCGGTCAGATGAAACTTCCGATGTTTAGCCCACTCAGAAAAGCGCCGTGGCGCCGGATGATAGCCGCCATCGGAGTGTGTCTAGTTGCCGTTCTGCTTGCCGGCATTGCCTACGAGCAGGTTGGACGATGGCGTGACCGTCACCGCCTTAAGCAGATCGGTCAGTCGGTTGATATGGGCGGTCGGATTCTGAATATCCATTGTGTCGGGGACGGCGGTCCGGTCGTCGTTTTCGAATCGCCCGGCGCCGGTCCCGGCCTGGTTTGGCAACCTATTCAGAACAAGGTGGCCAGTTTCACGCGCTCATGTTGGTATGACCGTGCGGGCGAGGGATGGAGTGATCCCGGTCCCTTTCCTCGAACGGGCATTGCGATCGCAAGGGAACTGCATGAATTGCTGCAACGCGCTGGAGTGCCTGCGCCATATCTGTTCGTGGGGGCTTCCTTCGGCGGCTTGAATGTGCGGGTTTACGGCCACCTTTACCCGGAGGAATCCGCTGGGTTCGTCCTCGTCGACTCGGGGCATGAAGATGAGCCGTTGCGCGCGCCGAAGTTTTATTTGGCGCGAAGCGCACCGCCATACCTCTGGCGCCCGCTTCACTTTGTGCTCACCGCAGCAGCCCAGGTCGGTCTGATCCGGCTGACGCAATCGCAGCGGACGGTATGCAGTTCCAAAATCTTCAACCTGGATGTAGCTATTTATCAAAGCGTTACGAAAGCAAACCACTGGGCATGTAGATGTGGACCTTTAGACTCAAACCGGAATGCATAAGACTCGTAAAGAATATCCCGGCAAAAACTGCCGTCTTCCAGAAAAGGATCCGCAGTTGCTGCGCATTTTCGCGCCTGGATGCGCAGCAAAGCTCAAATCAGCTCCCATCCTCATGATTCAAAACAATTTCCAAAAATCACGATTCCATCGCAGATTTTGCGCAGATGCGCCTTTTCCATTTTGTTCGCCTCACCTCCGATCCAGCCTTCTCACCCGTCCCCACTGGAATACTCTCGCCCAGATGTTCTATCATGAAGCTTCACCCGAAGTATCAAATCCCGCACTCCCTCTGGGGAGAACGGTCTTGAATTCATCGCTCTAAATCCGACCAACTATGATCACGGTTAAAGGCCTTACCAAGAGATACGCGCGCACCACCGCGGTCGACAACATCTCGTTCGAAGTTCCTAAAGGACAGATTGTCGGCTTCCTCGGCCCCAACGGCGCGGGGAAGACCACCACCATGCGCGTCCTCACCTGCTTTCTTCCGCCGACGATTGGAACCGCCATTGTGGCTGGTTACGATGTCCTGGAGCATCCCATGGAGGTCAAGAAGCGCATCGGCTATCTTCCCGAAACGCCGCCTCTGTACCCTGAAATGGAGGTCGCCGATTACCTGACCTTTGTCGGCAAGCTCAAGGGACTCTCCGGCGCGGATCTCACCAAGCGGGTCAATGAAGCGGCTGACCGTTGCGCCGTCGCCGACGTGCGCCACAAGTTGATCGGCAAGCTCTCGAAAGGCTATCGCCAGCGCGTAGGACTGGCCCAAGCCATCATCCATAACCCTGACGTGCTTATCCTCGACGAGCCAACCGCCGGTCTCGATCCGAAACAGATCAACGAAACCCGGGAACTCATCAAGGGGCTGGCCGGAGATCACACCATTATCTTGAGCACTCATATTCTGCCCGAAGTAGAACAGACCTGCGAGCAGGTGTTGATCATTAGTAAAGGCAAGCTGGTTGCAACCGATTCGGTTTCGAATTTACAAAAACGCGCAAGTGGCGCTCAGTCTGTGATGCTCGAAGTGGAAGGGATGGACGCCGCTCTCGATCCCGTGAACATCCAACACAAACTGGAACAGGTCGCGGGAGTAAGCCGCGTTTTGTTCCGCGAGCCTCGCGGGAAAGCGTTGTTGTTCGAAGTGGAGAGCCTGAAAGACCGCTCCATTCGCGGCGATCTGGCCCGCACCGTCGTGCAAGCAGGCTGGAACTTGAATGAGCTGCGTCCCTCCGCGATGAGCCTGGAGGAAGTGTTCCTGCAACTTACCGGCGCAGACCCGCACACCCACGCGGTTCCGCCTTCTGATGTTGCCCACAGCAGTGCCGCGAACGCAAATACTGAAGAGGTTAGCAATGAGGGAGAGGTTAAGCAATGAGAAATGTCTGGATCATCTGCGAGAAGGAACTTCGCAGCTATTTTGTCTCACCAATCGCCTATCTGCTCTTGGCCATGTACTCGCTCATCTTCGGATTCTTCTTCTGGAACATGCTCGGCTACTTCGTCATGATGGGTATGGAATCGCAGATGCGCGGGCAGCCCATGCCCATGAATGTCAATGAGCAGGTTATCCGTCCCTTACTCTCCAACGTCGGTGTCATCGGCCTGTTTCTAATTCCGATCATCACCATGCGGCTGTTCGCGGAAGAAATACGGACTGGCACCATCGAGTTACTCGCAACTTCACCCATTCGCGACATCGAGATCATCCTCGGTAAGTGGCTGGCCGCCTTACTGATGTACTGCTCGATGCTGGCCTTTACTGCCCTCAACCTCATCTTCCTTTTCCGGTATGGCAACCCCGACTGGAAACCGGTGGCGATCGGCTATCTGGGCATGATCCTGCAAGCTGGTGCGCTGCTCGCTATTGGAACCTTCATCTCAACGCTTACCAAAAATCAAATCATTGCCGCCGCCGTCACCTTTGTGGTCTGCCTGCTCCTCTGGGTGCTGGACTGGTCCGCTGGCTTTGAAACCGCAACCTGGGCCAAGATCCTCAGCTATCTGTCGATCACTCGTCACTCTGAGTCCTTTTCTAAAGGACTGCTGGATTCTAAAGACGTGATTTTCTATTTGTCCGCCATTACGCTTGGCTTATTCCTGACTTCCCGGTCCATGGAGTCGCTTCGGTGGAGGTCCTAACAGAATGCAATCCGACTGGATGAAAGCAAGACAGACCAAATACGCCGCCTACGCAGCCACTTACGTCACTATCTTCATCGCCGTTCTGGTAGTGGTCAACATCCTGGCAGACCGCTATAACAAGTCCTTCGATGCGACGTCCAACAAACGCTTCAGCCTATCCGATCAAACCAAAAAAATCGTAGGAGACCTGAAGCAGGACATCAATGTACTGTACTTCGACAAGGCCAGCGGATTCCAGCAGGGTAAGGATCTGTTGGACCGCTACTCCAACCTGTCTTCCAAGGTGAAGGTCAAATACATCGACTTGGCCAAGAACCCTCAGCTTGCCACCGTGTATGGGATCAATCGTACAGGTGAAGCGATCGTCGAGGTTGGGAAGAAAAGAGAGGAAGCCAAAACCTTTGATGAGCAAGGTGTCACCGGGGCGCTGATTCGCGATCTCAAGGGCGGTACCCGTACCGTGTGCGCAGTCGAGGGCAGTGGAGAACATCAGCTTGAGGACAGCAATAAGAACGGCTACTCGCGCCTGAAAGAACTGGTCGGTCGCGATAACTACCAGACCAGGACGGTAAGCCTGTTACAGAAAGCTGAGGTCCCCACCGACTGTACCGTTCTGGTAGTAGGTGGACCGACCTCCGACTATCTTGACCCGCAAGTCAATGCGCTGAAGACCTACATCGAGAATGGTGGCCGTGCGCTTATCATGCTCGACCCGCCTCTTAAGCTGGGCCGCACCGATATCGCCGACAACGTCGCCTTAACCACCCAGCTTGCAGCCTGGGGTGTGACCGTAGAAAAAGATCTTATCTTGGATCTGAATCCAGTCGGCCAGATCATGGGACTCGGTCCCCAATACTCGCTTGTGAGTACTTACGATTCACACCCGATCACGAATGAGCTAAAGGGCACCTACACCGGATTTCCGTTAGCTCGTTCGCTCCAGGTCAAGAATGGCGACAAAACCACAGTGGAGAAGATTTTTAGCTCCTCTGCTACTAGTTTTGGGACCACCAATCTGTCTTCGCCCGAAGTCACCATCGATGAGAAAAATGATAAGAAAGGTCCGCTGCCTCTGGCCGCTGCGGTAACTTACAATACCGGCAAGCCCAACAACCAGGGCCGCATTGTCGTGGTAGGGAGTTCCAATTGGATCGCGAACTCATTCATCTCCTTCAACGGCAATCGTGACCTCCTGCTGAATATGATGAATTGGCTTTCGTCTGACGAGGATCTCATCTCGATCCGTCCGAAAGAGCAGGACGATCGACGGATCACACTATCGCGGGCGCAAATGACCTGGGTTCGCTTTGTCAGCCAGTTCGGACTTCCCCTGATGATTATCGTCGCAGGCGTGTTTGTCTGGTGGAAGAGGAGATAAGGCCGCAATGCAAGGCTTACGTCTGCTAATCGCCGCCGTTGTTCTGGCCGCGTTGGCGGGAACACTGTATTGGTCCAATAAGGAAAAGGCCAAAGAAGCAGCCAAGCCGCCGGCCGAGACTTCGCCCAAAATCCTCTCTTTGACCGAAGGCGATATTCAGAAGGTCGAGATCAAAAAGACGGGTGGAGCTGATACGGTGCTGCAGCGGGGGGCCGGAGGGAAATGGGAGATCACCGCGCCACAGCCTTATCCGGTCGATCAGGACGCCGCGAATTCATTGGCATCTTCAGCCGCAACCGTGAGCTCAGATCAGCTGGTCGATGAGAAACCGGCTGACATTAAGCAGTTTGGGCTTGATCCTCCAGTGCTCGAAGTGGATGTCACGAAGAAGGACGGTAAAACCAGCAAGTTACTGCTCGGCAGCGATGCTCCCGGTATCGGTGGCGTGTACGCCAAGCTCCAAAGCGATCCGCGCCTCTTCATAGTATCCAGCTCCACCAAATCAAACTTCGATAAGACTTCCAAAGACTTGCGTGACAAGCGACTGCTGGCCTTCGATCAGGATAAGCTGAGCCGGCTCGAGCTTACGGTCCGGAAGCAGACCATTGAGTTTGGGCGCAGTAAAGACGAGTGGCAGATCCTCAAGCCCCAACCCCTGCGGGCCGATGGTTTGCAAGTGGAAGAGTTGCTGCGAAAACTGAAGGACGCCAAGATGGATTTGGCTGTTTCGGACGAAGACGCCAGGAAAGCAGCAGCCGCCTTCGCTTCCGGCGCGCCTACCGCCAGCGTTAAAGTCACTGACCCATCCGGTACGCACGAAATGCAAATCCGGAAGAAAGAGAGCGACTATTATGCCAAGTCGAGCGCGGCGGAAGGAGCTTATAAGATCGCCGCGGATCTTGGCACGGGGGTCGACAAATCGGTGGACGACTTCCGCAACAAGAAGCTGTTCGATTTCGGCTTTAATGAGCCCAGCAAGATCGAAATGCATCTCGGTGCCAAGACGGTGAGCTTGCAGAAGTCTGGCGACAAATGGCAGTCCAATGGCAAGGAGATGGACAGCACCAGCGTGCAGTCGTTGCTCGATAAGCTGCGCGATCTCGCCGCGTCAAAGTTCACTGACGGCGGTTTCGGCACGCCTGCCATCGACCTGACAGTCACCTCCGGTGAAGGGAAGCGCACCGAGAAAGTTCTCATCTCGAAGCAGTACAAAACCTCGGTCGCCAAGCGCGAGAATGAGCCTTCCCTGTATGAGCTCGACAACAAGACTGTTGACGAGTTGGAGAAAGCCGCTGGCGACGTGAAGCCGCCACAAGCCGCCGCGAAGCCCAAGAAATAACCGTGCTCGGCCTCCATACGGATCTGTACCAGCTCACCATGGCGGCCGGCTATCACGACTCCGGCAAAGCTCGCGAAATCGCTACCTTTGAGCTCTTCTTCCGCCAACTGCCCCGCTATCGAAATTATGTCCTCGCCGCCGGGCTCCAGCAAGTGGTCGACTACCTGCTGGGGCTGCGCTTCACAGAAGAAGAGATCCGGTACCTGCGCCAGTTGCGCCAATTCGCGAAGGTCTCCCCGGATTTCTTTGATTGCTTGCGCACTCTCCGTTTTACGGGCGACTTGTTCGCCATGCCGGAAGGCACTCCGATCTTCGCGGGCGAGCCTTTCCTGACCCTCCGGGCCCCGTTGATCGAGGCGCAAATCCCCGAGACCTACCTGTTGGCAACCATCGGCTTCCAGTCACTCATCGCTACCAAAGCGGCTCGGATCGTAGATGTCGCTGGCGGTCGCTCTGTGGTGGACTTCGGCACTCGCCGCGCGCACTCGCCCGAAGCGGGTGTCCTGGCCGGGAGGGCCTCTTACATCGGAGGCTGCATCGGCACCAGCAACACCGAGACGGGATTCCGCTATGGTGTTCCGGTGTTTGGAACCGCCGCCCATTCCTGGATTCAATCCTTCCCATCTGAGCGCCAGGCCTTTCAGCGTCTTCAGGAATTACTGGGGTCTGCCACCGTTTACCTGATCGATACCTTCGATACGCTCGAAGGGGCCAGACGGGCCGCCTCACTTGGCCGCCCGCTCTGGGGCGTACGCCTGGACAGTGGAAACCTAGTGGAGCTTTCGCGCGGAGTTCGCCGCATCCTGGATGAGGCTGGCCTGCCGGATGCCAAGATCATGGCTACTAGCGATCTCAATGAGTACAAAATCCTGGAGTACGCGGCCGCGGGCGCGCCCATCGACGCATTCGGAGTAGGAACCGATCTTGCCACATCCACCGATTCTCCGAACATCGGCGTCGTTTATAAAATGGTGGAGTTGGATGGCCGCTACACCGCCAAGTTCAGCGAAGGAAAGCACAGCATGCCGGGATCCAAGCAGGTCTTTCGGTTTCCCACGCATGATCAAATCGCCTGCTCCTGGGAGTGCCCCAGTTGTGGCAGTGAGGACGGGCCGGACCCCAGAGCCCTGCTGCATCCGGTGATTCTGGGCGGTCGCTTAGTGGAGCCGTTGCCTGATCCTGCTACCGCCCGAGACTATGCGCTCGAGTGCCTGAAGCGGCTGCCTACCTACTCCCGGAGCCTTTTTGACTCCGACCAAAAGTACCCGGTCGAATACAGCCCGGAGCTGCAGGCATTGTTAACAACGGTGGTGAACCAGCGTGTCTAGAGCAAAGACGGTCTTCTTCGACATCGACACGCAGCTTGACTTCATGTACCCCGGCGGAGCGCTGTATGTCCCGGGTGCCGAAAACATCCTTCCGCTGATCGCCAAACTGAACCGGGCCGCCCCTCTGGTGATCTCCACCATGGACGCGCACACCGAAGACGATCCGGAGTTCCAGATTTTCCCCCACCACTGCGTAGCCGGAACCCTGGGTCAACATAAGCCCCTTGAGACACTGCTCGAAACGCGCCTGCTGGTCCCTGCCAGGCCCGAGGGAGCCCGCCAACTCATTCTGGAAAAGCAGAAGCTGGACTGTTTCAGCAGCCCCCACCTGCGCCCTCTGCTCGCCGAACTGGATGCGGACCGCTATGTTGTGTACGGCGTTGTCACGGAGCTCTGCGTCCGGTGTGCTGCCCTGGGACTCTTGAAAACCGGCCACCGAGTTGAGATCGTGACGGACGCGATCCGGCCGCTGAACGAAGTCGATTCAGAGAACATGCTCGGCGGCTTTCGTGCCGCGGGGGGGCATCTTACGACGTCATCAGAGCTGCTGTTGTCTCTATAGCCGAACCCCCTGCGCGCTACTCTGGAAACATGCCTGACGTACTGGCAGATCCCGAGCCGCTTACCACCGAAATTATTGAAGTGGAAGTGGCAACCGGCGGTCCGGGTGGCGGCGGTCCCAAGGATTTGGATCCTGGCGACCGGGGCGGCGGGGACGACGGAGATCCCGGGGCGCATGGCACCGGGCGGGACAATGTTGCCGGGGTGGGCCTGTTTGCGATCAAGGTTGTGCTCGTCTCGATCACTGCCCTCTTTGTCACCATTGCCGTGGTATATTTCGCTCGCTCGCGATCGCCTTTTCATTGGGACCCCGTCGCTGCGCCGTCATTTCTTTGGCTGAGTACTGCGCTGATGTTGACGAGTAGCTGGACTCTCGCCAATGCACGGCGCAGCTTTCGCCGGCTCCGGATCGACAGCTATGCGCGCTGGCTGCTGGTTACGTTTTCTTTGGGACTTGCGTTTATCGTTTCGCAGCTCCTGGCTTTGCGGCAGTTGCTCGGGGAAGGCATTTATCTGCGGCACAACCCGCACAGCTCGTTGTTTTACGTGGTCACCGGCGCACACGCGTTGCACCTGTTAGGAGGTATGGCTGCTTTGTTTTATCTGCTGATACGCGCATCCATGGCGATGTCGGACGTGCGCCTGGAGCTTGGCCGGCAGCAGACGCTAGTCCGCGTGAGCACTCTGTACTGGCATTTTCTGGACGGGCTGTGGATCGTGTTGTTCGGACTGCTGCTGATTTGGAAGTAAACGCCTATTTGGCGGTGTAGCCGCCATCCACCATTAGCGTGGTCCCCGTGATAAAGGATGCCTCGTCCGATCCCAGGAAGAGCGCGGCGTTGGCAACTTCACGCACCTCGCCCAGCCGGTTCAGCATGTGCATGGGGGCCATCTGATCGCGCCATTCCTCGAACGTAACCCCCATGCGCTCGATTTCGCGGAAGGATGCCGTAGTGACGATGCAGCCGGGGCAGATCGCGTTCACACGAATATTCCAGGGCGCCAGATCGAGCGCCATGCACTTGGTCATCGTGATCTGCGCGCCTTTGCTGGTGTTGTACGTAGCGAATGCGGGCTGTGCGATAAAGCCGCTCATGGATGCCATGATGACAATGGCGCCGCCTTGTTTCTTGAGATGAGGAGTCGCATACTTGGATACCAGGGCCGTGCCGATCACGTTCACGTTCAGCACCTTTTGCCAGTTTTCCGGGCCGGCCGCTTCCACCGTCATCTGTGTAAAGTCGGCTGCGTTGTTGACCAGAATATCCAGCCGGCCATAAGAATCCATGGCAGCAGAGGCTAGCTGCTGGCCGGTGGCTTCTTTGGAAATGTCGCCGGCCACCATCACGGCCTGGGCGCCCTGCGCTTTTAATTTGTCGAGAGTGGCCTGCGCGGTGGCCTGGTTCAAATCATTGACGATCAGGCGCGCACCCTCTTCGGCAAAACGGATCGCGATGGCCTCGCCGATGCCGGCTCCGGCTCCTGTGATGATGGCAACTTTGTCTTTGAGACGCATTGATTCAGTCTAGCGAAAGGAATCCCATGGAATACACCAATTTAGCAATTAAGAAGGCCATTCCAAGTCCGAACCCGATCAGCGCTTGATACTCCCGATTCCTCGTGTACAAGTTCCAGCGGAAGGCCTGCTCCCGGCCCTTGTATTGGAAGGTCGGCCGCAAAGCTGGCACCTGGACTGCGTAGGCCGAGAACTCCGGGAAAAGCGACTGCAGATGTTGCTCTTCCAACCTGATTACTGGAAGGTACACGAATACGAATACGGCACTGAATATCGCCGCCAGCACCCATCTCTCGGAGGCGACCACCAGGCCTGCAGCCACGAAGGCCGTACCGAGATACAACGGATTGCGCACGTACACGTACGGGCCGCTTTGTGCCAGGCGGATATTTTTCTCCAGGTGTCCCGTTGCCCAGCCGCGAAGCAGCAGCCCCACAATCGACACGGGCAACCCGGCAGCGAGGGATCGTCGCGTGGGATGCGACAGCCATGCGAAGGTGAGCACCAGAACGAACCCGCAAGGTACGCGCAGCTTCGCCACAAAATCCGCGTAGGTTTTGAAAGCGCTCATGGCTAGGAGCGTTTGAGCGCCGGCTGGAGAACGGCTTCCAGCGCACGGTACACTGCATCGGGTGAGATAGCTCGCATGCTCACATCGGGTTCAGCGGCGCGTCGATGACTGGTGATTGCACCTGGATCGCGCAAAACCGTAAAAGCACCGCCATAAGGACCGTTCCGCGCAGGATCTGTGGGACCGTATATCGCCACTCCTGACTTGCCTAGAGCGGCTGCCAGGTGCAATGGGCCGCTATCCAGGCCGATGATCGCAGTGGCGCGGCGGCTCGCATCAATCAGTCCCGGCAGCCCCGATATACGCGCAGAGGTGTGCTCGACCTGAATCCGTTGCGGGCCATTCAGTACCAGGGTCAGCCCATGTTCGCGAGCAAGCTTTTCACCCACGACGGCGTAATTCTCCAGCGGCCATTGTTTGGCGCCCCATCCAGCAAGAGGGCTGGCAAGAACGAATCCGCCGCTTGGCAAAGAACCTTCCGGCGTCCCAGGCGGGAGAGGAAACAATCGGACCCGCTCGGTAGCGCCCACCGCTATCGCCAAGTCGATGTTCTGCTCCACCATGTGAACTGCGGTAGTGGCGGCTTTTTCGCCATAAAACCACCCAGCGGGAGTCTCACGCGGTTTTTGAAATCCAGCTAGACGCAGCGAACGCGCCATTCTCGCCACAATCGCAGATTTCAACAGACCTTGAAAATCGATCGCCAGGTCATACTCGCCGGCCCGGAGAACTTTCCAGTCTCCACCGGGGATGACACGGTCCACGGAGGGATTCCCGTCAAGCAGCGAACGCCATTTCGAATCCACCACCCAGGTGATGGTGGCCAGCGGAAAGGCTCGGCGGAGCGTCGCAAGGGCCGGCAGGGTATGGATGATATCGCCCATTGCACCGAGCCGGACAATCAGGATGCGGCTGATGCTAACGCCCATGCGAACGCGACTTCAATGAGACATGCTGGATGAAGTCTTCCTTGATCCGGGTGTCATCCGGTTCGCTAAAGTGCCCTGGCCCGTCCTTCATCACCACATGGTCAACCACGGACAGCGCCGCCACCAGTTCAGCGCGAGCACGTTGCGAGAGCAAAGGCCGGGGGGAGCTTGTGACGATAACGACCAGAATGTGACCGGGTTTGGTGAAGTCCCGCAGGCGCTGAGCGTGCTCGGCCAGCAAAGGATCGAAAGTCCCAGTCACCCAGCGAACCTGCTGGAGCCGCGCGAGATTCACGGCCTGCTCAAAAGTTATGATTTTTTGGCGCGTGTCCATTTTGACGGGTGTCCGCGCACATTCACGAACGGCTCTGGCTCGCCAGCAACTCGAGCGATTCTTCGACAACGCGCCCGGCACTCACGCGAGTCATACAGCGATGGTCGATTGGGCATTCCCGCAACAGACAAGGGCTGCACTCCACCACTTCCCGGACGACGCGCGAGTTGTCGCCCGTGGGTCCCGTAGCAATATCGTCCGTGGCTCCGAACACAGCGACCGTCGGGATCCCGAGCGCCGAGGCTATGTGCATGGCGCCAGAGTCGTTGGTGAGGAACAGCTCACATCGTGATGCCAGATCGATAAACTCTGCCAGGCTGGTTTGACCCGCGTAGTTAGTGACCGAGATGCCCGCCACCAAGGAACACACCGCCGAGATCGTCAGCGCACATGCGCGCTCACCGTCCGATACCGGCTCCACTGAAGTGCAAGTCGCCC
>JBBSHP010000034.1:0-13323 GCA_038232555.1 Bryobacterales bacterium | reverse complement strand
TGAACGCTGGTTCTCCTTGTCCCATTAACTAAGCTGTAAGCGGGCCGCTCGGCTATTTCGGCTGGGCGGCCCTTTTCTCAATGCTCCCCCTTCCTATCCCTCTCGTCCTTCTTTTCGCTGTTTCAATTTCAAGTTCAGCCCAGACGATCGCGAAGCTCTCTCCCGCTCAGAAGAAAATCACCCTGGCTCAGCAGACGGTTGAGAAGACTCCCAAGCGGGCTCAACCCTATAACGACCTGGCGCGCGGACTTCTCGACAGAACGCGTGAATCGGGCGATACCGCTTACCTGCGGCAAGCCTCGCAAGCGGTTGAAACATCTCTTGCTTTAGAAAAAGACAACTACGAAGGCCAAAGAACCCTGGCTGGGATTCTTCTCGCCAGGCATGAGTACAACCGCGCTCTGGAACTGGCCCAGGCGCAGCACAAACGCAACATGGACGACCTGATTACGTGGGGAGAGATCACCGACTCGGACATCGCCCTGGGCCGTTATGCCGACGCGGAAAAATCCGCCCAATGGATGTTGGATCTGCGTCCCGGTGACGCCGGCAGTTTGGAACGCGGGGCGCGCCTGCGAGAATTGTTCGGCAACGTCGAAGGGGCCGCACAGTTGTGGATCCTGGCTTTCCGCGCGATCCCCGACAACGAAACCGGATATCAGGCTTTTCTGTTGGTGGAGTATGGTCTCTCCCAATTAAGGGCCGATAAGGTGAATGAGGCCGACAAACTCATGACGCAGGCCCTTCAAACGTTTCCAGGCTATCACTTGGCTTTTCCAGGGCTTGCTAAAGTCAGGATGGCCCAACATCGTTACGGCGAGGCTGTTGAGCTTTTGCTCAAGAACCCTTATCCCACTCTGGCGGATAAATATCTGTTGGCGGAAGCGCTCGATCAAGCCGGACAACGCGATGAAGCGGGCTTGACGTATGCGGCGTTCGAGCGAGCGGCTGGCGCGGTTGTAGATGCTCCCGACAATGCCAACCGCGAATTGGTGCTGTACTACGCCAATCATGCCGGGAAGCGCTCCGAGGCTGTGCGGGTCGCGCGTCTGGAAGCTGCCCGCCGCCAGGATATCGGAACCCTGGATGCTCTGGCGTGGGCTCTGCATGTGAATGGCGACCAGGCCGAGGCCAAAAAGCTGATGGATAAGGTTCTAGCTATTGGAACACATGATCCTGAGGTTCTAGCGCACGCCGCCGAGATCACACCCAAGTCAAAAGCCAAGGCAGAGATCACACAATGACACGTTTAGCCATAGTATTAGCGCTCACGTCCTTTTCCGCCTTTGCTATAACGGTGAGCGGAACCCCGCCACAGGGCACCGTAGGTGTGGCTTATTCTTACACGTTCACTGCGAGCGCAGGCGTGCCGCCTTACAGCTTTTCAGCCACTGCGTTGCCCCCGGGTTTGACGTTGAGCCCGGCTGGCGTCCTAACCGGAACTCCCACTGCCGCCGTCCAAAACCTGGCAGTGAACATCGTGGTAACCGATAGCACGGGAGCCAAGGCATCCGAAACAGTGTTGTTCCAGATCGGCAGTGTCCCGGCCTCCACTCCGCTGGCGATTGCGAACACGAGTCTGGCGAACGGCAGCGTCGGCATACCGTACCAGCAGACGATCACGGCAAACGGCGGCACGCTGCCCTATTCGGCTTTCACGATTTTGAGCGGAGCCTTACCCGCGGGTTTGTCGCTTACGCTCAGCACCGGGACAGGACCCTTATCAGCAACCGTCTCCGGCACCCCCACTGACCCGGGTACGTCGACTTTCAACATTCAGGTGTCGGATCTGGCCGGTCAGAGTGCCAGCAAATCGCTATCGATCACGATTTCGAATTTCATCATCACAAGTGGCGGCGCAGGGGTGCTGGACACCTCCGGTACCGTTTTCTATCCCCTGGCTTCAGGCGCTGTGGGCGTGCAGTATTCGCAGCCGATTGCGGCGTCGGGTGGTACGCCTCCTTATTCGTTCTCTGTGATCGGGGGCTCCTTACCGCCCGGGTTGACGCTGACCGCCAATGGATTACTGGCCGGCACACCCACGGCTGCATCCGTCTCGCAGTTCACCATACAAGCCACGGACAGCGCGGCGGTGACAACCCAGAAGTCTTTTACTCTGACGATTAATCCTCCTGGTCCCTTACTCACCGGTGTGGCGCTGCCAAGCGGAACGGTCGGGACCAGCTACGCGCAGAGCCTGACGGCCACCGGCGGCACGCCTCCTTTTACGTTCGCGATCCTCTCAGGCGCGCTGCCGGCTGGTTTGACCTTGAGTGCGGGCGGCGCGATTAGCGGGACACCCACCGCTGCGGTTTTCAATGCGCCATTCACCATCCAGGTCACGGACAACGCGGGACTTCGAAACTCACAGCCACTGACGCTTACGATTCAGCCCTCTCCGCTGACAATCAGCACGGCGGCCACGCTGCCGGCCAGCACGCTGGGCGCGGCATACTCGCAGACTCTAACAGCCACTGGAGGGATACCGCCCTATCAATTCGGACTTATCTCCGGGACGCTGCCGGCCGGGTTCACAATCAGTTCAGCGGGCGTGCTGAGTGGAACACCCGCCACAGCCGGAACTTTCACGTTTACGGTGGGAGTCCTGGATACTCCTGGCGGCTCCGGTTTTGGCCTGAACACATCGAACAAGACATTCACGCTGGTCGTGAGCGCTACGCCGTTGACGATCACCAGCGCCTCGCCTCTCCCGGCAGGGATCACGGGTGCGCTGTACTCGCAAACTCTCGCGGCGAGCGGCGGCCGGGCTCCCTACAGTTTCACGCTCGCTTCCGGTACTTTGCCGCCCGGCATCAACCTGGCGAGCAATGGCACGGTGAGTGGAACGCCGTCACTGGCCGGCACGTTCAACTTCACCGCTCAAGTAACCGACAGCCAGTCGCAGACCGCCAGCAAGGCGCTATCGATCACGATTACTTCATCGCTCGGCATTTCCACTTCGTCCTCGTTGCCTGGGGCGACTGTGGGAGCGGCGTATTCCCAGACGTTGACCGCTTCCGGGGGAAATGCTCCGTTGGTATTCAGCATCGCTTCGGGAACCCTGCCGGGAGGACTCACCCTGAGCAGCAGCGGATTGCTGTCCGGAACGCCGATTGCCGCTGGCAACTTCAACTTCACGGCGCAGGTAACCGATAGCAGCTCGAGCACGATCACGAAAAATCTATCGCTCGCCGTCAGTCCCGCGGCACTGACGCTGGTAACGGATTCGACTCTGACGCCGGGTAGTGTTGCCCTCCCTTACTCGCAGACACTCACCCCATCGGGAGGCACCCCGCCTTACACTTTTGCTCTGGCGGGTTGTTGCTTACCGACGGGCTTGGGGATCAGTAGCGGTGGAGTGATCAGCGGGTCGCCCACACTAGCCGGAACATACAATTTCACGGTCAGCCTCGCGGATAGCGCTTCCGGCAGCACTACCAAGCCGTTCTCGCTGGTGATCAATCCCTCCCCGATTACGATCGGTACGCCGGCTACGCTGCCGAATGCCACGGTAGGCGTGTCGTACTCTACCGGGTTCAGCGCCAGCGGTGGGACGGGCACCGGTTTGGTATTCACAACCTCTTCCGGGAGCGCGCCTCCGGGTCTCTCATTCGATGCGAATTCGCTTTCAGGAATTCCTACAGCCGCCGGCTTGTATAGCTTCACGCTAACCTTCAGCGATAGCGGCGGGACTCCTGTTTCGAAGGCCTTCACGCTGACCGTCAACCCGGCGGGACTAGCGATCACGACCGGCTCGATGTTGCCCGGCGCAATCGCCGGTACGGCTTACGCGCAGAAGTTCGCAGCCACCGCGGGGACGCCTCCGTACACTTTTGCGATTGCATCCGGGGCTTTACCAGCGGGACTGACGCTTGGGCCAGACGGCACGCTGTCCGGCACACCGACCCTGGCGGGCCCTTATAGCTTCGTGGTTCAGGCGGCCGATAGTGCCGGCAAGACAGCCACACAGACGTTCTCCCTTACCGTAGGAGCGTCACCGCTGCTTATCGCGACAGCGGCATTGCCGGGTGGTCGCGTGGGAGGCGCTTACTCGCAAGCCATCACTGTTACCGGTGGAACGGGCCCTTATACCTTCACAACTGTTTCAGGAACCTTACCGGCGGGATTGACATTATCGAGCGCCGGTGTGTTGAGCGGCACGCCGACAACGCCCGGCAGCTTTGGATTTAATTTACAAGTGAGCGACACCGCAGGGTTGGTGACGGCGCAATCGTTCTCGGTCGCGATCGTTCCGGCCGGGTTGACGATCTCAACACCTTCTCCCTTGCCGCCCGGAGCTACAGGCTCACCCTATATCCAGGTGCTCAGCGTAGCCGGTGGAACCTCGCCTTACACCTTCGCGTTGATGTCCGGCGTCTTGCCGGCGGGGGTGACGCTCTCGAACGCGGGGACGCTGAGCGGCACTCCGACCACGGCCGGCGCGTTTGCGTTCACGGTCCAGGTCACGGACAGCGCTGCGCAGTCGGCTGCCATGGCGTACTCGTTGACGATTACGGGAACAACGCTGAGCCTGATTAGTTCCTCGCCGCTCCCCAGTGGGTCGGTAGGGATCGCTTACTCGCAACCCCTCACGGCAGCGGGAGGAACACCGCCCTATACGTATACGCTTGCTTCGGGATTGCTTCCACCTGGATTAACTTTCTCGAGCGCGGGTTTTCTAACTGGTACGCCAGCTTCGGCCGGTACTTTCACGTTTGGAGTGCAGGCTACGGACAGCGCCGGAACCACGGTTTCGAAGTCCTTCAACATCGCCATCGCCGCCGGTGGCGCAGTGGTGTTCTCGACCTCCACGCTTCCCACCGGGTTAGTAGGAATCGGCTATAACCAAAACTTACTGGCGATTGGCGGGATGGCGCCTTACCGGTTTGCAGTAGTCGCGGGCGCGCTCCCGGCCGGGTTAGCGCTCAGTTCAACGGGAGTCTTAAGCGGGATTCCGACGGTAGCTGGAGTTTCCAACTTTACTTTACAAGCGACGGATGCATCCGGTGTGCCGGCTACGAAGGCGCTATCGATCACCATCGGTGGCTCCAGCCTGAGCATCACGACTGGCGGAGCGCTCGCCGGCGGCGCTGTCGGAGTCAATTACACGCAAGCGCTGGCGGCAACTGGGGGCACGCCTCCGTACACCTGGACGGTGGTCGCGGGCACCCTGCCTCCGGGTCTCACGCTGAGTAACTCGGGCGTCTTAACCGGCACGCCCTCGGCAGCAGGAACGTTCAGCTTCACGGTGCAGGTGGCGGATAGCAGCGGAGCGAAGGCCACTACCCAGCTGTCCGTGACTATCGCCGGAGCCAACCTGCCGGCAGTTTTGGCGGTGGTGAACGCGGCCAGCTATGCCCCTGGCGGAATTGCGCCAGGCGAGATCGTGACGCTCTTCGGCACAGGGCTGGGGCCAGCTGCGATCGTCACAGCGCAATCGAGTACTCCCGGGTTCCTGGACACGGCGCTAGCCAACACCCGCGTTCTGTTCAACGACGTTCCCGCGCCCCTGATTTACACCTCCGAGAAGCAGGTTTCAGCCATTGTGCCCTACGCGATCACAGGTTTCTCCGAGGTACGGATCGTAGTAGAGTATCGGGGCATCGCATCGCAGCCGCTCACGTTCTCGGTGGTGGACTCCGCCCCCGGGCTGTTCGCCGCGGATGCAAGCGGACGCGGGCCCGGAGCCATCCTGAATCAGGACTATTCGCTCAATTCGGCGTCTAACCCGGCCCCTGCGGGATCGATTGTGCTCCTGTATGGAACGGGCGAAGGCGCCACCAACCCCGCCGGGGTCGACGGCAAGATCACGACGGACATTCTAGCGCAACCGAAGCTCCCCGTCATGGTCACTATAGGCGGGCTGCCGGCAGAGGTCTTGTATCAGGGCGGCGCGCCAGGCATCGTGGCAGGCGGGCTCCAGATCAACGTGCGAGTGCCGGCGGGATTGACGACCTCCACTGCCGAGGTGGTGGTAACGATCGGCTCGAAGTCCAGTCAGGCCGGGGTGACACTTGCAGTTAAATAGCTTCGCACGGGCACTGGTAGCGCTAATGCTGTGCGGGGTCGCTGCGGGTGCGGACTCCCGAGTAGTGGACGAGCGGAAGCGTCGAGCTTTGGTTGAGGCGAGCAGCTTACCCACCGACGCTCGCATTGCTTCCCTGGAAACGGCGCTCAAAGCCGATCCGAAAGACCGGCGGGTTCAACTCGAACTGGCGGCTGGCTTTATTCAGAAACTGCGGGAAACCGGAGATGCCGGATATCTGAACCGCGCAGCCAACATCGTCAATGCAGTGCTGGAAGAACAGCCGCCGATGCCCAAGGCGTTGCGGCTACGAAACGAGATTGAGATGAACCTGCATCACTTTGCGAAGGTCGCTAGCTACGCGGAGTCCATGCTCGAGAGAGATCCAAGCGATGCAGCCACGGTGGGAGTGCGGGGCGATGCATTGATGGAATTAGGAGATTACGAGCAAGCTGGCGAGAGTTATAAGCGCATGGTGTCGTTGGGAGCGAACCTGTTCAGCTACAATCGGCTGGCCTATTATCAATTCGTCACAGGCAACCCCGATGCTGCACTCGGTTGGATGGCCCAGGCCGTCGCGGCAGGTAGCAATTCACCGGAAAACGTGGCTTGGTGTTACTCGGAAATGGGCGACATGCTCTTTAAAGTTGGTCGTATCGACGACGCCGAACAGGCCTATCGATTAGCGCTAACCGCGTTCCCCGGCTATCATCGCGCCCATGCTGGACTGGGCCGTACCTCGGCAGCGGGCGGCGATCTGAAAACCGCTGTAGCGAATTTTCTGAAAGCGCAGGCAGTGGTGCCGTTGCCGGAATATGCGGGTTGGCTGGAGACTCTGTACGAACTGGACAAGGATGCTGCGGGCGCAGCCAGGCAACGTGCGGTCTTAACCGCTACGGAAAAGCTGATGGCCGCGAATGGAGAAAAAGCCAATCGCACGTTGGCCCTCATCTATGCGGATAAATCTGCGGATAACTATGTGGACAACACGGGCGAGACCCGACGCAATTTAGGGCGCGCTATGGAGCTGGCCCGTGCGGAGTTGGAGGTCCGTAACGACGTGTATACCTGGGACGCGCTGAGTTGGGTGTTGTACAAGAACAAGAAGTTCGGGGAAGCCAAGGAGGCCAGCGAAAAGGCATTGGCACAACACACGCCTGAGCCGGGGTTCTATTTTCATGCCGGCATGGTGGCCGAAGCGAATGGGGACAAGGTGGCAGCCCGGGAGTTCCTGCACAAGGCACTGGCTCTGAATCCACACTTCGACCCACGCCATGCGGCCACCGCGAAGACCGCGCTCGAGCGGCTGCGGCGCGAGTAGCCCTTCACGAGCGGAGAGCGGGTTAGCACCTGATCCCGGTCATTAGCGCGAGGACCCGGAAAATGCCTGAGCGTTGCACTTGGTAACATATCACGGTGCCTCTATTCGAAATTACAGAGAGCGCGATCCGGGAGATTGCTCAGACCACGTTTGACGCTCTTCACATTCAGGAACGCACAGATTTGCAGCGCCTACTACGAGCGTCTGTCGGGGCGATCGATTCCGATCTGTTGGTGATCACGGAAGAGTTCGGCGAATGGGAAGACGCGAGGCGCAGGATTGATCTGCTGTGCCTTGACCGGCAGGCAAATCTCGTTGTAATAGAACTCAAGCGGACTGAGGACGGGGGTCACATGGAACTCCAGGCGATTCGCTATGCGGCCATGGTCGCTAATCTGACGTTCGAAAGAATCGTTGAGGTCCACGCCCAATACCTGGCATGCAATAAACAGCAGGAAGATGCAGACAACGCCATCTCGCAGTTTCTAGGCTGGGAGGACGGGACCGAACGAGTGCTCAGTACCGACGTTCGAATTATTCTGGTTGGGGCCGGCTTCTCACCGGAGATCACTACCACCGTCCTTTGGCTTAACGAAAGGGATCTTGACATACGTTGCATACGATGGCGGCAGTATCTTTGGGGTGGAAGCACACTCCTTGATATTCAGCAAATCATTCCGCTGCCAGAGGCCAGCGATTATCAAGTCAAATTGAAGGAGAAAGCCGTCGAGAAGCGGGCTGCTGAACGGAAATTCAATTTCGATTTTTCGAAGTACGATTTGCAAGTAGACGACAAGGTATACGAGCGCCTGACCAAAAGAGCACTCGGTTTCCGGATTCTGTACGCGGCTATGTGTGCCCTGATCAGCTCCGATGAGTTGTCCAAGCACCTGGGACGCGCGGCCAGCACATGGCTGATCACTGTAGACGGAGAAGTGAACGCCGGGAAATTCGCAGAGTTGGCTTCAAACATGTCCAGCAAGTTCGGAAAATATAAGCTGTCGCGCTTTTTTGTGTCTGAGGGTGATCTTATCCACCTGGGCGGAAAAACATCCGCGATCAGTAATCAATGGGATATCAACGACGTGCCGGCCTTTGAGAATATTGTGAAGACGTTTCCTCAATTGGGGATGCGGATCAGCAAGGTCCAAGATTGATCGGTTTACGAGCCGGCTGGCATCAGAAACTTCGCCAGCGCGATCAATGCGATTATTGGAAGCGCCATCGCAGCGATCACCACGACCAGTGTCACGATCAGAAACAACCAGTCGTGAGATCGTTGTCGATGGGGCTGTAGCAGGTAACTCTGGAGCAGTTTATAGTTCCGGCGATTCGCCTTGAATGCGATATCGAAGAGATCGCCGATCAGCGGAACCGCCCCGGCGGCCGCTTCTATTCCGACGTTCAACAGCATGCGGGCGATTGCTACGCGTGGGATCTTGAGTTGAATGGCCCGGACCACGATGTAAAGCGAGAGCAGCGCATCGAAAACATCGCCGATGCCTGGAATCAGACCGATGATTCCGGCTAATCCGAATCGAAACCCACCCGGCAACGCGAAAGCGTAGTCCAGCCACCTTGCCAGTGCCTCAACATCGGCAATTCGGGGATCGACGATCTCGGGCGTCAGGCCGTCAGCCGGATAGGCGCGGATGGAGTTCGAGCTACCGATTGCCCGATTTGTGCCAATAGGTTTCAAAGAGCCCCTTCATCGCTTCTCCCATCCCGCTGTGCTCAAACACCACCGCGGTCCAGGTTGACTTCGTGACCACCGGGTCGAGCAGCGCCAGCAGTCCGCGCTCCCCATCAAATAACGCGAGTTTCATTGGAAGAGAATGGGCCTGGCGAATATCCACTCCAGCCGCGGCGTATTCATCCAAGCGCTGCCGGTGCTGATGGTCCAGCGTACCGGATTCAATCAGGAGGCGGCAGAAGACGCCGCGCGCTCGCGCCTGCCGCACTAATTGTTCCTCCAGAGGATCCACCGCGTAGGGAGGCCTGGAAAATTCCAGATACTCGGAGCGGACCTCTGCCAGCATGTGCCGGTACTGCGCGGCCGTCTGTCCGGGCTGGCTGACGATGCTGAGATAGTCGAGTGTGCCGCGTCCTCCGCGTCCTTCCATATAAGAGGCCGCCAATTCATCGACCAATCCTTGAGCGGCGCGGGTTTGATCCTCCAGATCCTGCTGGACAGCTTGGGATCGGCGCGCCAGGTAGCTTGGAATCGCCAGGCTGGGCTCCACGGCTGAGAATATTTTGGTCTTCTCCTGGATCACCTGCGCAAATCCTTTTTCTACCAAGCTGTCCAAAACCTCATAAATTTTCTGTCGCGGGACGTGCGCGCGCGAGGCGAGTTCGAGCGCTTTGAATTGGGGATGGCCTACCAACACAAGATAAGAGCGTGCCTCATACGCGTTAAGACCGAAGTGCTGCAATCGGCGCCACCAGCCCTCGAAATTTTCGTCGCCGCGTGCATTCGTCATCACTGGATTCGCTGTTGGTCCATCAGCATACCAAATGGCCGCCCCGGTTTGCTGTTAGAATCGCGGTTAGATCGGTTTACCCCCATGCCCGATTTTCCCACTACCCTCGGCGAGCTGCGAGCCAGCTCTTTTACAGAAGACCGGATCCGGAATCGCGGAGTCAAAGATGAATTACGCGAGAATCTGATCTGCAAGCTGCAGCGCGGCGATGCGTTGTTTCCCGGTGTGGTCGGGTACGACGAGACGGTCGTGCCACAAATCGTGAACGCGCTGCTGTCGCAGCATAACTTCATTCTGCTCGGGTTGCGAGGGCAGGCCAAGACGAGGATTATCCGTCTGCTCACGACGCTGCTCGATCCCCAGACGCCCTACATCGCGGGATGCGAGATTCGCGATAATCCCTATGCTCCGATCTGCCGCGCCTGCCGCGACCTGATTGCTTCGGCTGGCGAGCAGACGCCGATCGCGTGGCTGACGCCCGAGCAGCGCTATGTCGAGAAGCTGGCTACGCCCGATGTGACCATCGCCGATATAATTGGAGACATCGATCCGATCAAGGCTGCCCGAGGAGGCCACGACATTGCGAATGAGCTGACCGTGCACTATGGGCTGCTGCCCCGCGCCAATCGCGGGATTTTTGCCATCAATGAACTCCCGGATCTGGCCGGTAAAATTCAAGTGGGCCTGTTCAATATCATGCAGGAGGGCGATGTGCAGATCAAGGGGTATCCGGTCCGCCTCCCGCTCGATGTGATGCTGGTGTTCACCGCAAACCCGGAAGATTATACGGCGCGCGGTAAGATCATCACTCCGTTGAAAGACCGTATCGGTAGCGAGATCCGCACCCACTACCCGGTAACACTGGAGCACGGTATCTCGATCACCACGCAGGAATCGTGGACAAAGCGGACTTCGCCGGTACGCCTTGAGGTACCCAACTACATTCGGGAAACGGTGGAACAGCTGGCGTTTCTGGCACGCGAGGATAAGAAGGTGGATAAGCGGTCGGGGGTTTCGCAACGGCTCCCCATTTCAGCGCTGGAGAACGTGGTGTCCAACGCCGAGCGGCGGGCTCTGCGGGCGAGAGAAGACGTGGCCGTGCCGCGGGTTCTGGATATCTACTCCGCATTGCCATCCATTACGGGAAAGCTGGAACTGGAGTACGAAGGCGAGCTGAAAGGCGGGGACGCGGTGGCGCGTGAACTGATTCGTGCGGCGGTGGGCAAGGTTTACAGCTCGTATTTTGAGGGCGTCAACGTCTCACCGATTGTGCAGTGGTTCGAGTTGGGCGGGAGCCTGCGCATGGAAGAGCTGGTCTCCTCGCCGGAAATGGTGCAGCAGCTTAGCGGCATTCAGGGTTTGATGGAAAAAACGGGAGCGCTGGGATTAGGTGTGAGCGAGCCCGACGCCGTTCGGGCAGCCGCAGCCGAGTTTATCCTGGAAGGGCTGTATGCGCACCGGCGGATCAGCCGGACCGAAGAAGCCGGGTTCACAGCGGGCGAGCGCAAACGCGACGCTACGGAACGGGAAGAGGGCGGGCGGAAACCCCGGCGGCAGTTCAATTGAACGTTATTTATAGATCAAGATGAAATCGGTCAAATACTCCCGCTATACCGGCGATGACTTCGGCCTGAGCGCGGAGGATCTGCTCAAAGCTTTATCGGACTTCTTCCTCGAGAGCGGCTTTCAAAATCAGTACATGGGTTTCAGCGAGTGGAACCAGCACACTCTGGAGGATTTGAAAGAGGCGCTGCAGCGCGCCCTGGAGACCAGCGACTTCGTCGATCGCGAACAGGCCGAACGGATCCAGCAGGCGCTCGAAAGTATGTCGAGTGAGCAGTTGGATCAACTTCTCGACCGGCTGGTCCAGAAGCTGGTGGATGACGGCTACATCACTACGGAGCAGCGCGATCAAAATGACACCGGGCAGGCCGGCGAAGGCAATGCCGATCGCAAAGTCAGTGTCAATGTGACCGACAAATCCGTCGATTTTCTAGGCTTCAAGACGTTGAAGGATCTGCTGGGTTCCTTAGGTAAATCGAGTTTCGGCGCACACGACACGCGCGACCTGGCCACGGGTGTGGAAACCAGCGGCGCCGCCAAGCCGTACGAGTTTGGCGATACTTTGAACCTGGACATCAGCCAGACACTATTCTCGGCGGTGCGTCGCGAGGGATTGTCCGTGCCACTGAATCTGGAGTACGCCGACCTTTACGTGCATCAAGCGGAGTACCAGAGCTCATGCGCTACCGTGCTGATGCTGGACTGCAGCCATAGCATGATCCTGTATGGCGAGGACCGCTTCACACCGGCCAAGAAAGTCGCTCTGGCGCTGGCCCATTTGATACGGACGCACTATCCGGGCGATAGTTTGCGATGCGTGCTGTTTCACGATTCCGCCGAGGAGTTGCGACTATCCGACCTGGCGCGGGTGCAGGTGGGTCCTTACTACACCAACACGCGGGCTGGTTTGATCCTGGCGCAGCGCATTCTGAGCCAGGAGAAAAAGGACATGAAGCAGATCATCATGATTACCGATGGCAAGCCGTCGGCGCTGACGCTGGATGACGGCCGCATGTACCGCAATGCGTTCGGGCTGGATCCGCTCGTGATCAGCCGCACTCTGGAAGAAGTGAGCCGGTGCAAGAAGCAGGGCATCCTGATCAACACCTTTATGCTCGCAAGCGATTACGGGCTGGTGAATTTTGTACAGAAGGTGACGGAATTGTGCCGGGGGAAAGCGTACTTTACGACTCCGTACAACCTGGGCGAGTATCTTCTCATGGACTACATGAACCGGAAAACCCGGACGGTTCATTAGAGCCCTCCGGCGGCCAGGCAATGAGGGACAGCGGAATTGTTTCGGCGTCCGCGCAGGCTGATGAGCGGCAGCTAGAGGCCGCGCTGCGACCCCAGCGGCTGGATGATTTCACCGGCCAATCCAAGCTGAAAGAGAACTTGTCCATTGCCATCGAGGCTGCCCGGCACCGGGGCGAAGCGATGGATCACGTGTTGCTGTACGGTCCGCCAGGATTAGGAAAAACCACTCTGGCGACGATCATCGCGTGCGAGTTGGGCGTGGGATTCGAGCAGACCTCGGGGCCGATTCTGCAGAAGAAACTGGATCTCACCGGTGTGCTCACGAACATCCGTCTGCGCCAGGTTTTCTTTATCGATGAGATCCACCGGCTGCAACCCGATGTGGAAGAGATACTCTACTCGGCGCTGGAAGATTTCCGCATGGATATTCTGATCGGGGCCGGCCCTGGAGCGCGCACGCACTCGCTCCAGATGCCGCGATTTACCGCCATCGGAGCCACCACTCGCCAGGGTCTGGTCAGCGCCCCACTGCGCGGCCGCTTTGGCCTGGTGCTGCGTTTGAACCACTACGACGTGGCCGAGCTCACCAGCATTGTCCTACGTTCGGCGGATCTGCTGGCGGTGACGATCGATGCGGCTGCCGCCGAAGAGGTGGCTCGCCGCAGCCGGGGCAC
>JBBSHP010000033.1:0-13324 GCA_038232555.1 Bryobacterales bacterium | reverse complement strand
CAGGATCCAGGTCCGCCCAAAAGACATCTCCTCTTAATAGCTTGGCCAGGAGGCGTCACCTAGCCCTTCTTCGGCAAGCCGACGCTCGGCGACCGGGTCTAGCTTGTTCAATTCACGATTCAGACGCGCTCGTCTATCGCGCTCGGTGAGCAAAACCAGAGCTGACTGGAAGGCTTTACTTCGATTTGGGTAGCGGCCCTCCTGGACTAAGCGGTCGATGTCACGCAGGGATTTCTCGTCGACTGTGATCGCGATTTTGTGAACCATATAGTATGATGTTTCCTACTACCTACATCCTAGCAACTTGTGGCTAACAGCCCGGCGTTCACAACTCGGCTGGGCCATCGAGGCTTCGCCACAGATACCAGCTTGCGACTGAGCAGTAAGGCCGCCATGCCAAAGCCAAGTCTTCGATTTGTTTCGCGTTGGGCAATTCTTCCAGCTTGTACGCCTTTTTGATTGCGGCGCGAACTCCGAGGTCGGCGCACGGCAGGACGTCGCTGCGGCGCAGGGCGAACATCAGGAACATATGCGCGGTCCAAACCCCGATACCTTTCACTTGAGTCAGGTGTGCAATTACTTCCGCATCCGGGAGATCGCTCAGGGCTGAGAAATCGACTTGCCCCGCTTGCGCGCGCTCGGCCAAATCGCGAATGTATGATGCCTTTTGACCGGACAGCCCCACCGCCCGCAATTGCTCGGGCGTGAGACGAAGGACCGCCTTAGGCGTTAGTGTACGCTTGGGCACCAGCCCGAGCAAGCGATCGAGAATCGTCGCAGCGGCCTTCCCACTGAGCTGCTGGTACACAATTGACCTGACCAGTGTTTCAAACTGCGGCTCCCGGTATTCCATGCGATATGGGCCGACGCGCTGAATCAAGCCTGCCATGACGGGGTCGGACTTCTTGAGATGGAGAATGGCTTTCCGCATGGAACTGGAAGGGGAGACCGTGCATCTACCATGATAAAGCTATGTTTGATCGAGGTATGCGTGTATGCGCCGCCGTGAGCGCGGCTCTTCTTTTGATGGTGGCGCTGTTCTTAGCCACAAGCGCTTTGATCGCGCAGGACGCACCCACTATCAAGGTAGACGTCGATGTAGTGAACATCCTTTTCTCCGTCCGAAACCGGCATGGCGGCCTGGTAGGGAATCTGGAAAAGGATCAGTTCACTCTGCTCGAAGACGGCAAGCCGCAGCAGGTCAAATACTTCACACGTGAAACGGATCTGCCGCTCACCATTGGACTGTTAATTGACGTCAGCCGCAGCCAGGAAAACCTGATCGGGATAGAGCAGGATGCCGCCTCCCAGTTTTTTGGGCAGGTGCTGCGGAAGAAAGATCTGGCTTTCCTGATCAGTTTCGGATCGGACGCAGAGCTTCTGCAGGACTACACCAATTCCTCGCAACTGTTGCGCGCCGGCCTGCAAGGGCTAAAGGTCAACTCCAGCGTGGGTGGTTTACATCCAGGACCTGTGCCCACGGTTTATCAACCCCGCGGCACGATTCTTTACGATGCCGTTTACCTGGCTTCCACGGACCAATTACGAGGGCAAGTGGGTCGCAAGGCTCTGGTGTTGATCACTGACGGCGAAGATCAGGGCAGCCGCTACAAAATCGAGAAAGCCATCGAAGTGGCTCAAAAAGCGGATACGATCATCTATAGCTTCTATTATGTAGACCGGCAGTTCTATTCACGCGGCGGATTGTCGTTTGGAGGCGGAAATGAGTCGGCATTGCGCAGGATGTCTGAAGATACGGGCGGGCGCGTCTTTAACATCGGAAGGAAGGTTAGCTTGCAGGAGGCCTTCAAGGAACTGCAAGACGAGATGCGCAGCCAATATGCGATCGCGTATACACCGACGAATCCGGAGAAGGACGGTAAATTCCGGCGTATCGAAATTCACGCCGCGGACAAAGATTTAAAGGTGCAGGCGCGCAAAGGATATTACGCGACGAAGCCGGAGTAAGCGTTTCAACTTGTGTGGATTACGCCCGCCCTCGCGTAAATCCAGGCCCCAATTCCATCGAGTATCAGCATCATGCCGCCCACCTTCGCGGCGAATTGGTAGGGGTGGGCAACGTCCAGTATGGGCACCACCTGCAACGTGACTGACAAGAGAGTAACGGCGGCCGCACAGCAGGCCGCTAACTTTAGCCACCACGGCGCATCGTTCTTCAGCACGACTGCAAACAGAATCAGATAGTAGATCCCGCAGCAGCCGAATGCTGTTGCAAACAGGATTTGGGTGGCCTCCTGCTCTCCGACTTGAATCAGGCTCGCGGCTCCGAACACGACGCACAAGGCGACCACACACCAGAGCGCGCGCACGGGCGTTCTGAAGCGCGGGTGTAGTGCGCTGAACCAGTTCGGAAGCAAACCATCCCATCCAGCCACCATGGGTAATCGTGAAACCTGCGCGATACACGCCACGGCCTGCGCGAATACCGCGAAGAGAAGCGCCAGGATGGCTGTCCGGCTGAGCACGCCGACGATAGTGGATGAACCCAACGCAGCGGCAAAAAGTTGAGGAATGGGAGCAATCAGGTCGATATGGCCGGAGGGCGTATAGGCCAGTAGCGCGGCGGTTCCGAAGATGTACATCAGTGCGATCAGCGGAGCGGCAATCCAGACGGAGAGCGCGATGTTGCGCTCGGGCGTTTTGCACTCGCCCGCAAAAATGGCCACCTGTTCGAAGCCGCTGAGCGCGTTAAACGAGATTTTGCTAAACAGGTTCACAGAGGCCAGGGTCAGGGCCGGCCAAGCGAAAGTCAGTGGCGTGGCGGCCATGGGTTCGCGGCGCAGCCAGCGGAGAAGCAGCAGTCCGATCATCAATATCGACACAGCGATCATGATTCCTCCTCCGGCTCCGGTGAAAAGGCGGCCCAGGTGAAATCCCCGGATGTTTACAAACAGAACAAGCGCGAAGAATCCAATGCTCAAGGCCAGGATGAGCGGCTTATGACTCGGCATCCAAGCAGCCCTGGGTCCGATCAAATACGAAATGCTATTGGCGACAATAGAGCCGCTTCACGAATAGATCAAGATCAGAAAAAACGAGTAATTCCATGCGCTCTGGAAACCGGCGGCGGGTGAGAGACCTATTTTGGCCCACTGGTAGGCACCGCCTTCCAATGGCAGGCGGCGGCTAAGGAAAATGACCACTGCGGCGAGCGGAACGTAAAACAACGGAATCGCAAGCAGCCAGAAAACGACATGCGTACCGCCCTGCCTGGCCGCGTAACCGCTCATTTGCAATCCAACGATAAACAGAACTTGCAGAAGCGCCAGATCCATCAATCGCAACTCTCGCATTAGCGAGGCGCTGTGGGCCTGGGTGCGGGCGATCTCGCTCTTTTGATCGATCATTCAGAAATTGCAGTGTACCGAGTTTGGCTATAATAAAAAATCAGTTATCCCCGCCGTTGTTGAAAGGAGCCATTCCTATGTTTGATCTGTTTCGCCGCCGTGATAAAGCTGTGCGCATAATGCTGGGCGGCCTTTTGGGTATTGTGGCGCTGTCCATGTTGATCTATCTGATTCCTGGCGCCGGCATGCCCTCTGGTGGACGCGATGAGCAGGTAATCGCCGAAATCGGCAAAGACGCGGTGACGACACGCGAGATTGATCGCATTGTGCAAGAACGCATCCGGGGACGGCAACTTCCTCCGGAGATGGTTCACTTCGTGATTCCCCAGTTGATCGATCAAGCCATATCCGAACGAGCGGTTGCATACCAGGCCAAGCGCATGGGTTTTGAGGTCTCGGACGCCGCGCTCGCCAATACCCTGCGTTCGTTTCCCAACCTGGCGGATCTTCCGCCCGACCAGTACCGGGCAAACGTGGAGCAGATGGGGTTCTCCTCGGTAGCGGAATTTGAGAACAACGTCAGGACCCAGCTTTACCTCACCGATCTCCAGACGGTTGCAAGTGAAGGACTGCTGGTTACTCCTCAGGAAGTTCAGAGTGAATTCGACCGTCGGAACGAAAAGATCAAGCTGGAGTACATCACCTTTGATGCAACCAAGCTGAAATCGGAAGTGAAAGTGAACCCAGTGGAGATGCAGGCATTCTTCAAGAGTTCCAGCGCACAGTTTCCCGTCCCGGAAGCGCGTTCTTTTCAACTGATCGTGGCCGACCCGCAGAAAGTCGCCGAATCGATTCAGGTTTCCGATGCCCAGATGCAGCAGTATTACAATTCGCATCGCGATCAGTTCAAGACTCCTGAGCGCGTCAAAGCCCGCCACATACTTTTGACCACCACGGGAAAGTCCAAAGAAGAGACCGCTAAGATCAAAACCAAGGCGGAGGGCCTGCTGAAGCAGATTCGGGGTGGCGCCGACTTCGCCGAATTGGCTAAACAGAATTCGGACGATCCGGGATCGAAGGCCAACGGCGGGGACTTGGGCTGGGTAGTCCGAGGTCAGACTGTAAAGAATTTTGAGACCGCGGCCTTTTCGCTAAAGCCCAAAGACATCAGCGACCTGGTCACGACCGAGTATGGGTTCCACATCATCCAAGTGCTCGAAAAGCAGGATGCCCACGTGCAAGGTTTCGATGAAGTCAAAACACAGATTGCCGACGAGTTGAAGAAAGGCACCCTGAACGACCGGGTGCAGAGCCTGGCGGAGCAAGCTCGCACGGAACTTGCCAAAGCACCCGCATCCGCGGAGCAGATTGCCGGCAAGCTGGGGCTGCAATACGTCAAAGTGGAAAAGCATAAAGTGGGCGAGCCCATGCCACTGATCGGCGGAGACAAACAGGTCGATGACGGCGTGACCGCTCTCAAAAAAGGAGAAGTCAGCCAAGTGATGCAGGCCGGCAACCGGCTGGTTGTGGCGGTGCTGAACGATGTTACTCCGGCGCGCCAAGCGGAGTTGGCTGAAGTAGAGCCAGCGGTGCGTGAGCGCTTCATCCAGTATCTAGGGAGCAAGCTGGCCAGGGAAAAGGCCCAAAAGGCGGCTGAGATGCTCAAGAGTAATGGTGGAGATCTCAATGCCGTAGCCAAGAGCATGGGTGCTGCAGTGAAGACTTCGGATTACTTCACACGGGCCGGTGCGATTGAAGGGGTAGGCTCCGCAAGCTATTTCGCGGACGCCTTCGGCAAGCCCGTGGGATCCGTGGTTGGACCGGTAGGCACTGGTACGCAGAACGTGGTGGCCAAAATCGCGGATAAGCAGAAACCCGATGCAGCCAAGATGATGGCTGAGCGGGACAGCATCGTGACGGAAATGAAGAACAAGAAGAGCGAGGAGCGCTTACAGCTCTTTCATGACAGCATCCTGAACAAACTCGTGAGCGAAGGAAAAGTCAAAATCCACAGGGATGTAATTAACCGGATGTTAGCCAGATATAAAGGCTGATGATCCACGTCATTATCGACTTCCTGCGGACGCTGACGACGCCGGAGCGTCTGATTCAGTTGCTCGCCACCGTCATGACGGGATGGCTGGGTTACGCACTGCTCACCGGCATCGTTTTCGCCGAAACTGGACTGCTGATTGGATTCTTTCTGCCGGGCGATTCGCTATTGTTCACTGTTGGCGTGGTGGCGGGCGCAGGGCAGCTCAATATTGTGTTGATCATCGTATTGCTGATCTGCGCCTCAATGCTGGGCGACTGGTCCGGTTACATGATCGGCCGTCGAACGGGACCGGCGGTGTTCAAGCGCGAAGACTCCCGTTTTTTTAAGAAGGAACACCTGCAACGGACACAGGCCTTCTACGACAAGCACGGCGGGAAAACGATTATCTACGCGAAGTTTGTTCCCATTATCCGCACCTTTGCTCCCTTTGTTGCGGGAGTTGCGCAGATGCCCTACTCGCGGTTTCTCACTTTCGATATCTTCGGCGGCATCGGATGGGTGACGTCGATGACTCTGGCTGGTTATTTTCTCGGCGGCATCCCGATCATTCGCGCCAATTTTGAGAAGGTGGTTGTACTAATCGTCATCGTCTCAGTACTACCGATTCTGATCCAGGCGGCCCGATCGCGTATGAGCTCGTCATCTACCCTGTAAGTTGAAGCGAAGATTCAGTGAAAGTGGTATTCTACAATTAGATGCAAAAACACCACGCTGCTCTTTCCTCATACCACTTCAGGCGCACCAAGACCGAGGGGCTCATCCAGGTGCTCAACGAGGGTTCGTACGTCATGGCTGAGTATAGCGACCGCACCGGGGTAGTGAAATGGCAACGCGTAGTGCTCGCCACTCAACGGGAAATGATTGAAAAGTGGCTGATTGAGCACTATCCGGTCCAAAACAGCGTATCAGCGTAGCGGCCGCACAGAGCGCCCCGTTCATACGGCCCTAGAGCCGGACGATGTTCTTGGACTGGGTTCTTCAGGGCGTTGCGTGTGTCGACGATCAGTTTTGCGGAATTCACCATTGCCTGGTAATCGAACCCGGAATGATCGGTGACAATGACGATGCAGTCCGCCGCAGTGGCCATTGCTTGCGCGTTCTCGGATTGCAGTTCTTCGGAATCGATTCGCAATGAAGAAACAAAAGGATCGCTGTACGTAACCTTGGCACCCCGCCTACCCAGCAGGTGCATGATGTCCAGCGCGGGGGACTCGCGCACATCGTCAATGTCACGCTTGTACGCGACGCCTAGCACGTGCACATGGGATCCCCGCAACGCCTTGAAATGATCGTTCAACGCGTTCTGTATTTTGTCGACGACAAAGTGCGGCATCTGGCCGTTGATATAGCCGGCCAATTCGATGAACCGAGCCTCGATTCCGGCCTGCTTGGTCTTCCAGGAGAGATAAAACGGGTCAATCGGGATACAGTGGCCCCCTAACCCCGGCCCCGGATAGAATGGCATAAAGCCGAACGGCTTGGTCGCGGCGGCGTCGATTACCTCCCAGACGTTGATGCCCTAACAGAGAATCCGGCTTGGGCGATTCGACGGCTAAGGGGAGACCAACGTAGCCCAACCCGACCACTCCGACCTTAGCGGTCCGATTGTTGATTCTGAGTTGTAGCGCTTCGCTGATGTTAGCGGAAGCGGGAGTCGTGATTGAATTTGCCATATAATACTAATTTGCAAGGATTTGGTAGGAAATTTATCATAACATTTGCGGCTCCACTCTCTTGGAGCAGGCTGCCGGACCCGGTTTTGGTTGAATCGACATCATAATGAAAAAAGCATTGATATTCGGGATTACTGGCCAGGATGGCTCATTTCTGGCTGAGTTGTTGCTCGCAAAGGACTATGAGGTGCACGGAATTGTGCGTCGCGCCTCCACGTTCAACACGGATCGTCTGGATGGGATTTATTCGGATCCCCACGAAAGCGGCGTGTGCCTCCACCTGCATTATGGGGATGTGACGGACGGAGCCGGGCTTCGGCATGTATTTGAAGCCGTGCAGCCGGACGAGATCTACACTCTGGCGGCCCAATCGCATGTGCGCGTGAGCTTCGATCAGGCGGAATACACGGCGGATGTGGTAGCCACCGGGACGCTCCGTTTGCTGGAGGCGCTTCGCAATTACGCCACTATCGCTGGGAAGCCGGTCCGGTTCTATCAGGCCGGGTCAAGCGAAATGTTCGGCGCCGCGAATCCGCCTCAAAGAGAGAACACTCCATTTTATCCACGCAGTCCGTATGCGGCAAGCAAGGTGGCCGCGCACTGGTACTGCGTAAATTATCGCGAAGCATACGGGCTCTTCATTTGTAACGGTATGCTTTTTAACCACGAGTCTCCGCGTCGAGGGGAGACCTTCGTCACTCGCAAAATCACCCGCGCACTGGGGAGAATCAAGTTGGGTCTCCAGAGCAAGCTCTTTCTAGGAAATCTGGATTCCAAGCGCGACTGGGGCTATGCGGGCGATTACGTAGAAGCCATGTGGATGATGCTGCGGGCGCCCGTGGCTGACGATTACGTGGTGGCAACCGGTGAAGCGCATTCGGTCCGTGAGTTCCTGGATCTGGCGGGGGCACACTGCGGCCTGGACTGGACACAGTACGTGGATACGGATCCACGGTACTTCCGGCCAACCGAAGTGGACTATCTTCTGGGCGATGCTACCAAGATCAGGGAGAAGCTGGGATGGAAGCCTAAAGTGAAATTTGAAAGTCTGGTCGAGATGATGGTGGAGCACGACCTGGATCTCGCCAAACAGGAGCAGACACTCGCGGCTGCAGGGCATCGTGTAGTGGTCCGTGGCTTAGCCCACCGGTAGCCTGGACGTGGAGAAACACAGCCGTATTTTCGTGGCGGGCCATCGAGGGCTGGTGGGTTCAGCCATTCGACGACGCCTGGAGCGCGATGGCTACCTCAACCTGATGTTACAGACTCGCGAACAACTGGATCTTCGCAATCAGGCTGCCGTAGACGCATTTTTCGATCGGGAAAGGCCCGAGTACGTGTTTCTCGCCGCGGCCATGGTGGGCGGGATTCTCGCGAACAGCTCCTACCCGGCCGATTTTCTCCGAAACAACTTGACCGTCCAGAATAACGTCATCGACGGAGCTTACCGGCATGGGGCCCAGAAACTGCAATTCCTTGGCTCCTCGTGCATTTACCCCAAATTTGCGCCGCAGCCGATGAAAGAAGAATATTTGCTGACGGGGCCTCTTGAGCCGACCAACGAGTGGTATGCCGTCGCCAAGATTGCAGGTCTGAAGATGGTGCAAGCCTACCGGAAGCAGTACGGATTCAGCGCAATCAGCCTGATGCCTACCAACCTCTATGGCCCCGGGGACAACTTCGATCTGGCATCTTCGCATGTGCTCCCGGCCCTGCTTCGCAAGGCCCATGAAGCCCGGGTGCAGCGGTCGCCCGAGCTGGTGGTTTGGGGTTCCGGAGCCCCTCAGCGGGAATTTTTGTACGTGGACGACCTGGCCGACGCGGCTGTGTTCCTGATGGAATCGTATGACGATCCGGAAATCATCAATGTGGGCACCGGGCAAGAGGTTTCGATCCGGGAACTGGCCGGCATGATTCAGCGGGTAACTGGTTGGACGGGGCGCCTGGTTTTCGACGATTCCAAGCCGGATGGCACTCCCCGCAAACTTCTGGATGTATCGCGTTTGAATGCGCTCGGGTGGCGGGCCCGAATGGGATTGGAGGACGGTATCGCCGCGACCTACAAATGGTATGTTGAGCACGATGCCGGGTCAGCCGGGCGCGAGTCTCACGTGCCTGCTTAGGCTGGTATTTCGGAAACCGCAGCACCTTTGAAGTAGTGGGCGGCGATCTCTGGTTTAGCTTCCAGCGCGTCTTTCCACGCCGCGTGGGCCTGGTCTGCGAGGCCGGCCTGCATCAATGCGTGGCCGCGATTAAGGTGAGCTTCTGGAAGCCACGGCCGCTGCCTGGACGCCCTTTCGTAGGAGTGGATGGCCAGGGACAGAAGATTCTCCTGTTGCTGCAACAGCCCGATGTTGTAGGCCAGAATAGCTGTATCTTGTCCCATCTGGCTGAGCTTCACCTCTATATCGCTGGCCGTCTTCCAGTCATTCGCTTCCACAGCAAGGGTCCCTTGCAAAGCGAGACCTTCGACCGAATCGGAGCCCGTGGGTGAAGCATCGGGTGGGTTCGGTTCTTGCGCCGGTCCTCGGGAACCATCCGGACCGCGGGACTGCCGTTTTGCCACGCCTAAGCTAGTCTCGGCGGCAGCGTCCCCGGTCCGTTCGAGCAAACAGCGCTCAAAAGCTTCGACCGCTCCGATATAATTCCTCCTATTCAGACGCAGCCGTCCCAGCCGAAATGCAACGGTGTACACCTGGTATTCGTCGCGGATCAGCCGGAGAAGGATTTTCTCAGCCTTCGCAATTTGTCCTTCTTCTTCATGGATGAGCGCTAGATTCCACAGGGTTGGGCAACTCTCTGGCTCTATTGCGAGAACTCGCTCAAACTCGCGCTGGGCTCCGCTAAGGTCGCCAAGTGCCTGGAGGAGAATGCCCAAATTGGCGTGAGGGCGGATTGCATCCGGGCGGAGCTTGATCGCCTCGTCATAGGCCTGCGCTGCCTTTTGAGGATGATTGGTCTGTTGGTAACAGAACCCCAGGTTAAACCACGCCTCGTGAGAATCCGCGGCTTGGCTCACCAGGCGGATTCCGTGCTGCGCCGCTGCTTCGTAATCCCCGGCGGCCATCGACGATTGCATTAGTGCTTGCAGGGCCTGGAGCGGCCTGTGCCGCAGCTTCAGGAGTTCTTCCCCGTAGGCGCGCAGCGTTGAGTTATCGTTTCGAACGGCGGCTACGGCAATCCTGTTTGCCAGTGCGTCAGGGTAGCTGTCGTCGGCTTCTGGAATTTGGGCGTACAGCGCAAACGCCTCCTCCCAGCGCCCGAGCCGATGCAGAGCCACTGCTTTGCCGAACGTCGTCGGAGGGGCAACAGGTTCGTCAGCCTGAGTCTCAGGGAGCGGTTCGGGATTGACTGCCAGCGTTTCAGCCGTTTCCGATGGTTGGGTCTGATCCGGGGCTTCAGCAAATTTCGGCGTGGCGGGGCGCTCGGCGGGGGCTGGTTGCAAGGAGCTCGGAGTCAGCTCTCGAACCACTGCCCACAACCACTGATCTACAAATGAATCTACGTCCATACTTCCTCGTTCCTAATCACGGCGATCTGCGCCCCGACTGCTTGGGGGCTCTAATGGTGCGACACGAACGGATCGAATTGGAAGCGGTTCACCCTGGCCTCCGTACGATCCGAACCCGCCGCGACTGAAGCGGGCATCGGTCCACCTGTCGATCAGATGTCCTTGTACATAGGTACGGAATTGAGAGCCCTGGACCTCCAGCGTAATGCACCAGTAATCGGTCTCCTCCGTATGCGGCAAGCGAACAGTCTCGCTGACAATTTGTTGGCCCTCAATCTCAACATATTTCCGGATCTTCCATCGGAGCACCGCGCCCTCCCGCTCCGGTTCCAGACGCATGCCGTAGTAGTTACTGGGGTCCGCCACCCGGAACATCCAGTTAGACCCGTTTCCTCGGAGGGGCACCTCAAAGTCCACGCGATAATCCTGCCACAGCATAGACGCGGGGTAGATAAAGATCTGGCGCTCCGGCTTGGCGCGATCGGCTTCGCCCGCCAACTCGGCGGAAGCCTGGGATGGGTCCGGGACTTGCGTCGCGGAGAGGTGCCAGTAATAACCTCCTCCCAATGTCGCCAACAAGAGGCAGCCCACAATATTCTTTAAATATTTGTGAACACTTCCCCATACCGAGTTGCTGGAAGGAATCTGGGCGGCCTCTTTCAAGAACCCCGGAAGATCTCCTCCGGACCCAACCGCGACCTGGTTCTCCGTCCCGGCAGATTCCCGTTCGGCCACGGATACCTTCGGTGTTGTCGTGCTTCGGGGTGATTCAGAAGCCGCCTTCTTCGGATCGGCAGCGGCAACTCTGGGGCGAAGAGGAAGGGGAGTGTTGGCCGGCAACTGGGGCTTGCGTGTGCGCAGGGGAAGCTGTTGAAACTGGAGACGCGTATCCCGGTTAGGGAGTGGAGTTGGCCGAATATTGAGTGGCAGGAGATCGAGCAAATGCCGCTCTTGGGAAGGAGCGCAATTTTGAATGTTTTCCTGCTGGTTGGCCACGGCCGAAACGCTGTCCGGAATGCCGTCAACAACAATCTGGAAATCGAAGTTATAGGGAGATTGAAGCTCCGTTTCGGGTTGGGCGGGCGCTGCAGGATCAATTTCGAACGGCAACAGCCCGGCGCGCGCGAAAGCCGCGACCGGTCTGGTGGTGAGAGTTAAAGCAATCCGAAGGGTCCCGTGCGACTCCTTTGTAAAGGCGGGTTCTATAGCAACCGGCCGCTTTTGAAGCTTGGCAAACGGAGGAAGACTTGGGATCTCGACCAAGTCGGCCCGGGAAGGTGGCGTCACCGCATGGAACTCCGTCTGACTACAAGACAAGCGAGGTTGATAGGTCTGGGGAGCGGCCAGCACTGGGAACGCGACGAGCGCAGGCGGTACAGTTCCCGCAGGCGATTGCAGCTGCGGCTTATCTACCAGGAAATCGGCTCTGCCCGGCGCTTCTTTGCGCGCAGGAGCGACCGGAAGGGCAGCCTTGACGACCGGAAGGGCAGCTTGCGACACCGGGACGGGCAGACGTTTCTGAGCGGCTCGCTTAACGGTTGTCCAGCCCTGTTCGGAATCGCGGGAGGTTATCTTTTTGGCCTGTTCGGGAAACCCGACGGCGTTGCCCGGATCCTCGTGCTGTGGATCGGCGGGGGGATAGGCGCCCGGCTTCGACTGTGCCTGCATCAAGCGGCTTAAGGCAAGCTTGTTGTATTCCTGATGATAACTTTGCTTATGCGCCTCCGAGCAAAATTCGCCTCCACCAGTCCATCTTCTTAAGAGAGCGAGTTGCTTGCCGCAATATAAGCACCGCATAAATCAATAATCGGCGCTCTGCTGAAAACACCTTAGGATGAAAACGCAAAACTCGTGGAAGTTGAAGGATGATGGGCCTCAAACCTAAAGTTTTTACCTGGCAGGACGATCATATGAGCGATGCCGGTTCGCATGCGAGCGAGTTGGCCTCCGATTAAGGCATTCAACCTATTGAGAACGAACTCACGAACCCGTCCATTCGAGGTGGTTGAAGCTGTACTCATCGGCACGAAGTAGCAAAACCAGGAGAAAACATGGTCAAACACGATGCTTTGAAGAATCATCTCGAAACTCTCCGGAATTCGATTCCGGAGCTACGCGGCGTATTGCTTGCCTCGAATGAAGGCTTGCCGGTTGCTCATTCTCTTTCCAATGGCGGTGACCCTAACCGCGTCGCAGCCATGGCTGCGGCTGCCTCCAGCTTGGGACGCAGGATTAGCGAAAGCATGGCGACTGGAACGATGTCGGAGATCAGCGTCCGCGGCGACGATGGCATGCTTTTTGTGTACGCAGCCGGTCCAAAAGCGGTGTTGGCCGTGATGGGCGGAGCGGGTTCAAACGCCGGCCTGATTCACCTGGAAGCCAGAAGCACCGCAAAAGACATCGGCGATTTATTTTGATCAAGCGGTAGGGCAGGCAGTCTCGCTGTCTGCCTGTCTCCCCACGCGCCTCTCCCGGAGATCCGAGATTGCTTGTTCCGCGGTGGTTCTGCAACTGTCACAGCTTTCCGTAAACCCAAGCGTGCCGGTTCGACGCCGCGTCGCAAATAAACAAAAGGATCTCTCAATAAAATCAATTCTAGACAGAATGAGTGCCCGGGCCTCAGCTCTGACGGCTCTGGTGCAAAGTCCGTAAGCGGGCTTTGCGCCTTCGGATTGTCCGAAATTTCGGATCAAGCGGCCAGTACAGCATTCCAAAGTTCCGGCATTGTGGCTGAGCGGCCACCCAACTTGCCGGTCTTAAACTGATGCTTCTGAAT
>JBBSHP010000032.1:0-13479 GCA_038232555.1 Bryobacterales bacterium | reverse complement strand
GGTCAAACGAGGTCAACTGGCGTGTCTCATACAGCCGCCGTGCTTCGAAAAACTCCAGTATTCGCTGGGTTCGAGCGTCAGAGTTGATTGTGTTCTTCCCCTTCCAGCCGCACCTGAAGAAGCGCTCAAAGCTGACCTTGGCCTTGTCGAAAAGAACATCGCTTGCCGCCACATACACGACTCCAAACTCACGCAAGGCCGCAAACAACTGCCCGTACTGACTGAGGAAAGTTTCAAAGCCGCAGACACTCGCGTGACCGGGGTCAACGAAACAAAAAGAGACTACAGGAGCGCCAGCGGGCTGAGGGGATGGCAAGTGACAAATCGGATACTTTTCAACGAAATAGCGATCCGTGATTTGACCTCGGCTCGCATAGCGTTTGGTCGGAAGGGCCTCGCGGTGGATTCCCAGACGGGTGCAAAAGAACTCGACCTTCTCTTGTTCGGTAGCCATATATTCCTCTTGTGGATGCGCCAAAACAAAGTCGAGGCCCATCAGCTTGGCCTTGATGGTGACAAGTTCCTTACGCCTTCGATTACGGCTATCTTCCTGGCCGAGAGCCGCATAGAAACGCCTGGCCACAAGATGGTAGACATGCACATTGGCTTTGTAAGTAGCGGCCTCCGCGTGGCCCTGGTCGAGCGTCTTTTCGATCAATTGCGCTACATTCCCGCCATCGCAACTGCCGATGAAATCCGCATATTGCCTGCGCAGAAAATAGCCACCGTGTAGTGCCGCTAGTGAGAGAAAGAAAGCTTCCCGCTCGTGATAACCGAAGTGTTGCAAGGCTTTAATGCGCTCAGGGTTCGTAAGGGCAATTTGGCTCATTGGCGTCCTCTTTAGAACGAATAGATCTGGGAAATCAGGTCAGGATCGAACGCGGCCGTGAGGCCCGCTGCCGAGTCTTGCGAAGCGTACAATTTGAACCCGGCCTCAGCTTTGGCGCGCATGCTTGAGCCGCGGTAGTGGTGTGTGGCCAGTTCCAAATCCACATGCGCCAGCTCACCACCTGCCGTGTTGTATTCAATGCGGAGATCCGGGAGCAGGATCTTTCCGTGAATCACTTTAAGGCTGTTTTGGCTTGCGATTTCTGCTTGCCGACGGCTGTATTCGGGTGATGAACGATCCGCTTTGGCCCTGGCTTTCGCGAGCGGCCGGTACACGTTTTGCTTGAGCTCGTAATCCAAAACAATGCGGCGGATGCGGCCATCGGCCTGCTCGATTTTCTTCGCTTCAGCGTGGTACATGCGGTAAATAGCCGCATCGTGGTGCACCTCGGCGGGTTTAACGAAACCTGCGTAAATGCGCTGATCCGTCGCTTGTCGTCCCTCACGTTCTAGAAGGACTTTGCCCCTCTTCGAGAGGACGAAAACGGTCAGCCGATCCCCCTGTCTCCCTGTCCAGATCGTTCGCCGTTGGATCAGTCCCTGATCTTGCAGCGAGCGCAAATCTTGTCGCATCTCGTCTCGGTTGCCCTGGTATCTGTGCTGGGCCAGATCGTCAACGGCGATTGTTCGGAAGCGCCCGATATCCTTCATCGTTTCGAGCTCTGCTTCGCTCAGACAATAGGCATAAGAGCGGTTAACAAGAGGCCGGCGCTCGCGGGATTCGAGTTGATCCCGCAAGGCTGGTTTCTGGTGTGGTTCGGCACCGGGCCGATCAGGTTCCTCTCGTTCGACAGGATCGATTTCGCGGTCCATGGGTTATTCTCCGAGTTTCTCGCTCAGTTCGTCCGACAGGGCGCCCGTGCGCAATTGCTTCTCAAGATGCGCCAGTTTGCGACCCGTGTCCTTCAAGAAGACGACGCGGCAGATCATGTAAACCGCCGCGAACAGGTTCACAAACAAAGCCGCTCCAAAGGATGCGATTGCCGAGCCATATTTCATGAAAAGAACATGGCGGTACGGGATCAGGAATTGGCACTCCTGTAAGAGCAAGAGACCGATGGCCATAAAGAGGAGGGTCGTGACAAAGACAGCGCTTGCGATCATAACGGTTTACTCGAATGCCTGGTCTTCGCGGAAGTAGGTGATCGTGAGCCCCAGGGGATTGACTGGGATGAGCGCGTTCGTCACCGGCATTTTGACCACAAAAACAAAGTTCGCGATGTAGCGCTGGCGGCGGATTTCGGCATGATCCGGCGAGCTGTAAACCACCTTGTCGAACTCGACCGTAGCCTTGTACGGGGGTTTCCGAAGGTCTTCAATCGCAACATTCTTGACCTGGATATCGATCTCATCCGTCTGGCCCGACAGGAAGGTTTCGATAGCTTTGGTCTTCTTGTTGGCTTCAATTACGGCATCGGCCAGGTGGCCATCCAGGAAGTAGAGCGAACGTGGATAGGCCTCCTTGAGCGTGGCCCGCATGCGACCGTAAAAGCTTTGGACAAACTGCGCAAGGAAGTATTTGAGTTCGGCTTCTTGGGGCTGATATTCGAGACTCCCGTATGTGATCGCTTCGGCACGGCCGACCTCGTTGATGCGGATCACAAGCGGCTTGAATTCATGAAAGGCGTAATAGGTCTTGATGTTCAGCGCCGTTAGCGCCACGACCACGATGCATAGACACAGCACGGCGATTTTGAGGTAGGTATTCATGACGGCCACCGTGCCGTACAGCTCAAGATACTGGCGTTTGGCGGCGGCGAAGTCTTGGGCTGTCAGCGGTATCCATTGCGTGTCTGACATGGTTAACTCCTATCAAAAACGAGGCAAAGCGGACTCGCCCGAGCGGCCCGTGAAAAGCGAATTGACCAGTGACGGAATCAGCAAAATCCCATAGGTGAAAGCAAGCAGGAGCATCACAAGCGGGAAGAAAAGGACCGCAATGTGGGCGCCATCATACGGTGCTGGATGCGCATCCACGAAGTGGATAAGCAGGTTGCCGAACACGAACAGATACGCGTTGGCAACCACTGGATAAAAGGCGTACTGAATCAGGGATTTGAGCCAGCCCCAGAACAGCCACTCCATGCCGGGCACGATGAAGAAGGGAATGAAGACAGGCCCGAGCATGACCGCGATTGCCGAGGCGATGTAGCCGAAGGCGATCACGCCAAAGACCGCAGCCTGCGCGATCAACAGGCAAAGACTAACCAGAGAGTAGCGGATGATCTCAAGGATGTTGAGGGCAATCGTGAGCGCGGGAGTTTCCATGCCCCAATAAAGCCCCGTGAAGCGGTCCCAGACCTCCTGGACCATGGCGTGATTGAGTTGATTTGAGAGACTGAGACCCTGGTCGATGATGAGGTGATAAAAGCTGACGCCCATGCCGGGCAAAGGCTGACTGTAGTAGGTGATCATGCCAAAGCCAAAGGCAATCGTGAGAAGAAGCGAAGCAAAATGATCGAAGTGAAAGAGCGGTCCCTGCCCTGCTCCCGCTGAGGCGAGGGCGCTTTTGAGACCGAACCACACGATTAGAATCACGGCAAAGCCGCGAAACATGTTGTAGCCCATGCTTTGGAAGATTCCCGCATGCTGGGTCATGAGCTCGGACAAGAAGGCAAAGAGATCATTCATTGAACTTGGAGGCATAAAGCACCCTCAATCGCGTATAGGGAATCGGCTGTAGGCAGTTGCCTACGGCATACGCCAGGACAGCATGGCGGAGCTGGCATTGGCCGCCTGCGCCGCCATGACGGACTTCGCCTGGCTTCTGAACTGGACGTCATTATTAAAAGCAACGGCTTCCGCATCTCGCTCGCGCTTCGCCTGGATGATCTGCTCCTCAGCCAGCGCAACCAGGAGCTTGTTGCCGTTCTGCGTGTTTCTAAGGCCAATGACACCGGCGGCGTTGATTTTGTTTAGAACCGCGATCTCTGTGTTCATGTCCGGATCGCTGGATAGCGAGTCGGTTTCTAAGTTTTGAATCGCGGTCTCAACGGCACCCGAGTTGCCGCGGATATCACCGATGGTCTGGAGGCCGGCGAGATTGGCGCCATCAGTTAATTCGACCGTGGCGTAACTGGTTTTGATCCGGTCGGACTGATCGGCGGGGATGTTGCCGAACGCATTGCCGTACGCGGCCAGATGCTGAACGGCGGCCGAATATCCAGCGGAGACGTTTTGGCCGGTGTTGATGCCACGGGTCCAGCCAGCCGTTGTGCCGTAACTGTTAGCGGCCGAACTCGGCGTCCAGGGCGTGGTGATCGCCCGATACCTGAGGAACATGTTTACGGGATCTTGTTTGGCCATCCGGAGCATCTGCTGGTACTGGTTCTCGATCAAGTGATAGGTCTGAACGAGTTGCGTGTACTGCTGCTCCAACTGAACGAGCTGCTGCAAGGCTTGCTCGTAATTGGCCGGATCAAAAACGATGTCACCTACGCCGAAGATGGCCAGCGCTGGAGCTACGCAGACAGCAGTGCCCAGAGCCGCAAGAAGGAATTTGTTTTTCATCGGGTCCTCCGCTCAGGCTGGCCCAGGCTAACGTTGGGTGCGCCGGTTTGCTTCTGTTGCGAGCGGAGAGCCAAAACCAGAATCGTGAGCATCCCAATGACGAGCAGAATGCCGATCCCGCGAAACACATACCTGTACAGAAATGACATCGTTCCTCCTATGATGATTTGTCTACTTCAAAGTCGTTTAGCAGTTGGGCCGACCAACGAGAGGCCGAACCGGGCCACAGGTTAAGAGGTTTGGCAGTTACCCGCTTTTCCTTCTCATTGCTAGGTCTTCGGAACGGCCCACAGCCGTCAAGGGCGCGGTGGTCTTGCGCGGCGAAGCGAACCCTTGAGGGCGAGGACTGTTCCGCAACATCGGGCAGAAGGGAAAGCGGGCCAAGCCTCATTCCTACCATCTCCTTTTAAAGATCATTTCGGACGGGATGCTGATCGTAGGAAGGCAGCATCAGATCCTGTGCTAGATACACCTTGATCCGGTAACCTTCCCGGATCGTGAAAGTCGGAAGGACATTCAAATACCGGTCGAGAATGTGAAGGCTGGATTGCGAAAGACTACTCGCCACGCCTTGTTCATATGCCTGGGAGCCGGATTGATCGAAGCCAGAGCGTGTGTTCGCTTGACTTAGCCCGGCCAGAGCGCCAATGGCAATCGAAACGCCGAAGACTTGCAAGTAATGATGGTTGACTTGATCGCGCAAGCCTGTTTCGCCAATTTGGTCAAGTCCTTTGAACTGGTCGAAACTCACCGAATACCCGTCCGGCATGATGAGCCGATGAAACAATACGGCCAGCCTTTGTTCGCCGAAGCTCTCTAGCTTTTTGACCTCACCCAACACGCGGCCGCCTTGCGGAATGAGAAGTTTCTGCCCGTCATGCGAGTAGACGTTCGTGGTGACCAGGCAATTGATGGGGCCGGAGAAGGTAGAATCCAGGCGATTAGAAAGCACGGTTTCGAGAATGGTGCCTTCAAAAAGTCGGTACTGCGGCGCTTGGCTGGCGTTGGAAGCCCCGTCGCTCGGATTTGAGCGGTCCTCGGCGCGAGCGTTTTGCGTTACGGTCGCTGCAGCCTGGTGGGCCGCGCTTTGTAGCACGGCCTCGGCGGCCTCGCGGCGATACGTGAGCGCGATGTTCGAAGCATAGAGGGACTGATATTCCACAAAACTCGGGTACGCCAAACGGACGCCGTCGACCTTAAAAGGCGTGTAGTTGAGTAATCGGCGTAGGAAGCCAAACGCTTCCTGTTCCTCCAACTCGCGCATTGTGATGAAGTCACGGCACTGGATGACAATGCTGGCGACTTTGTTGATGAGAAACTCCCGCGCGGCCTCTAATTCTTGCTCAAGTCCTTGGAGGGTGTTCCCGGTCGATAGGGCTTGCGCGGCTACCGCAGGCTTTTTCAGGAACCTGGTGAGCTGATTACCGAAGCGGTAAGCTGGCCTCCATCCTTCATAGACGATCGCCAGATAACTCTCGAACGAGTAGAGTGAGCCGGCTTTGGCGGCTAGATAGTTGATGCGATTCGTGATCGCCTCTTCAATTACTGGGTGAGCATGATGTTCGAATGGAAGCTCCGGGTCCTGGCGCTTCAGAAGGTATTGATACAGCCGAAACCGCTCATCAAGAGCGCGAAGCACCGATTCGAAGCGCCGGCTCAGGTGATCAGTTTGGCTGGGGTCCAGGCACTCCTGGCCTGCTCCGCGCAAGGATAGGAACATCATCAAATCACCGCTTTTTGTGACGAACACGCCGCCGCCGAGAGCGGATTGAATGCTGATGAGTTGATGCAGCGCGCCGGACTCCCGGTAATCTTTGAAGAGGCGGCCCAGATTAACCAAGGCCAACCCCGGACTGGATGCGCTTGGCCGGATCATATTGAAGCTTGAACCGCGCGGAATTGAGCAGGATTCGCAGAATCTGAGGATCCGAAGCCGTGGCCCAGCGCGCGGCTATAAAAAGAACGGCAAACATCAAGACGCCTCCCACGAGGCTTCCGAAGAAATTGAACGTTACGGCGCCCATGATGGCCGCAAGAAAGAACAGCCGCCGTTCAGTGCCCCAAATCGTGAGCGGTTTGTTGAGCGCCCGGTAGACCGGATGAAAGATCGCGTTGGACATAGCTCTTTTTCCGTGCAACAAGGAAACTGGTTTACGGAAAGAGCCAGGCCAGGAAATTGACAGCGCCAATGGCCATACCGATGCCGAACACGATGCCGGCCAGCATGCGCTTGGACTCGCCTTCACCGAAGGCGAACATAAGACCGCCGACAACAATCGCCACCAAGCTCAAGCCGCGGGCGATCGTGCCGGTAAAGGCGTTCTGTAGGACGGTGACTGCGTTCTCCCACGGAGAGGCCGCGTAGGCGGGTAAGGCGGCTACAAGCAAAGCGAGCACAGAGGGCCAGGCAATGCGCCAGGTGCGATTTAATTGCATGAAGAACTCCTCCCTGAGACCCAGCTTGATGACCGGGCCTCACTCCTACATGCGCAAGAACCGGCAAAAAACGCTCTGTCGAATCTCTACAACGCAAGCTCGGCCAAGCGTTCCAGGGCGAACGCCAACTCCCTGGCCGTCTTGTAGCGCTGCTTGGGTTTCTTGGCAAGGCAACGCCAAACGATCCGGGCGACGGGAGTCGGCACGCGTGCGGGTAGTTTGGGCGGCGTCTTACGCAAGATCGCGCTCATCGTTTCGACCGCCGTATCTTCCCGAAAAGCAGGGTGGCCGCTCAACATCTCGTAAAAGATCGCGCCTAAACTAAACACATCAGAGCGTTGATCAGCCACTTGCCCTCGAACCTGTTCCGGGGACATGTAACCTGGAGTCCCTAGAATCGTGCCCTCAAGCGTTTCGATGATCCGCTTGCGTCCTGACCGACACCGGCGCGTGCGCCCTACGATTTTGGCGAGGCCGAAATCCAGCAAGATGACGCTTCCACTTTCCGCGATGAGGAAATTGGCAGGCTTCAAATCGCGGTGGATCATCTTCGCAGAATGGATCGCAGACAATGCTCGCGCGATTTGCAGGGCATAACCGAGGCAGGTCTTTAGAGGCAGGCCGCGCTTTGATATCACACAATCAAGCGTCGTGCCGGGAACGTATTCCATTACGATGAAATCGAGCCCCTGGTCATGGATCACTTCGTGAACGTTGACGATATTCGGATGTTTCATGGCCGAGGCGCATTCAGCCTCGCGGAGAAAGCGTCCTATCGAATCCGCGCTCAAAAACCCTTGCAGCACCTTGATTGCGACTAGTTGATTGAATCGTCGGTCCCTGCCCAGGTAAACGGTTCCCCTGGCGCCTGCGCCTATCTTCTTCAGGAATTGATAATGCGATACCGTCGTTGGCACTGAGGCGCATATTCTCGGACGGCGACTCCGGCCAAAGATGTCGCACAGCTCGTCGCGGAGACGCTCGTGACCCGCCTCCTGCAGATTAGGGCGTGGCCTGACAGCGCTCATGGCTCGCCTAAGGCCTAGTTAACTTTTGGTTTCCCGCCGTCGAGTATTTGGGCGCTTGGGCAATGAAGTCGCGAAGCCACGCTCTCGCCTTTTGCCACCTTCTCCTCGCCGTGCTTTTCCCAATTCCCAAGATCACCGCCGCCTCCGGATTGGACCATTCGCCAAAGACGCGAAGCTCGGCAATTTCCGCCCAGAGCGGCTTAAGCTCCTCCAATCGTCGAAGCGCGGTGTGAAAATCCAGCAACTCGCTCGATTTTTCGAAACCGATCCGCTCCGCTTCGCTAAAGTCGACGCGTATGGAGTGTCCGCCGCGTTTAAAAGCGCCCCGTCGCCGAGCGTTCTCGACCAGAATCCTGTACATGGCTCTAGATGCCGCGGCAAAAAAGTGTCTGCGATTTTCAAAGACTGCCTTTCCTCCGAAAAAGCGGAGAAACACCTCGTGAATCAGAGCCGTAGGTTGTAACGTTCCTCCTGGCGGTTCCTCACGGAAATGGTGAACGGCGATTCCATGCAATTCCTTGTAAGCTAACCGCATCACCGTTCGCAGTGACTCAGGATCATTCGTATTGGAAAGGAGAAGCGTGATATCGCCGGCATTGGGTTTTGATTTTGAAATTGACATACGCTCAACCTACAGCGCGGCGGACAAAATAAGTAGTAAGGACAGGTAAGGATTCGGCATGTAAGCCGATGTTAGATCGACCTGCTTCACTCATTTTTCGGAGTGTCCCCAAGTCCGATTTTGACTAGGAACTCATCGAATCGAGGGTCGCTCCGGAGCAAGCGGAATCGAGGATCGACTTTGACCCAAGCCAGAAGTTCGATGCGGTTCTCGTAGGAGACGTTTAACCAATCAAGGGCCGCCTCAATTTCGCCTAAGCCTGTATGAATCACGGCGAAGGTGTGGGGGGCCGCCTGTGAGGTCTGTGGATCTTCATGCAGGCTTTTAAGAATGGCTCGGGCATCGTCCTGCCGCCCGAAAGTGCCGTAGAGATGGCCAATAGCACCCTGGACAATAGAGTTCATCCCTGTCTGGGCGGTTACAGCGTCAAACTCCACTAACGCACGCGTCGGCTCGCCGATCTGAGAGTAGGACAAGCCAAGGAAAAGATGAGCCATCCAGAAAGTTGGATCGATGCGGAGAGCCGCATTGTAGTTCTTGATGGCTTGGTCATAGCGCTGGGAGTAGTAATACGGATCACCTACAGTTTTTCGGATAACGATGGACCCGGGATCCAGGTCGAAAGCTCGCCTGATCTCCTCTTCGGCTTGCGCAAACCGCCCCTGCATGACCAGGAGATTAGCGTACCAGTGGTGAGCCGGCGCATAGCGATTCTGGATTTGGATCGCTTGGCGAAATTCCTGCTCCGCTGCTGCCCAATCAAAATCGCAGAGCAGATTTGCGTAGCCCAGCGAGGTGTGAGCTTCCGGCAAGAGAGGATTGAGTGCGCGCGCTCTGAGTGCGTGTTCCTTCGCCGCTTCAAACCAAGCGCGATCCGGCGTGCTCAGGGCATACCAGCTCAGAACGAGATAGCAATCCGCCAAGCCCGAATGAGCTCGGGCGAATTCTCCATTGGCTTCGAGCGCCTGTTCGAAAAGCTCGATCGCTCTTCGAATGTCGGTTTGAGTGCGGCGACGGAAGTGAAAACGACCCTGTTGATAGAGACGTAAGGCCTCGAACCGCTCAGGAAACTCTTTGATCATGGGCAGGTGGCCGCAAGATTCGCACTTCAGGCGGTCTAGGATGGTTTCGGCGACTTTCCTGGCCAGTTTCAACAGATCATCCCGGTTTTCTTCGAACGTCTGGGAGAAGATGGTTCGCCGGATCGCGCGATCACTGAGCGAAACATTCAGTCTCAAGATGTCTCCCCGAACCTCAAGGCTGCCCCGCAAACCGTAGCGGGCCCCATCCTCCTGAGGCTTTGGAACTCGGGTGACCTGCACGGCGCCCGTGTGTTTGAGTCGTTGGGCGATCTCCTCGCTGACCGTCCGACAGAGGTGATCTTGATCGCTGTCAGGATTCCAGTTTTCGAATGAGACCAGCGCCAGTGTGCACTGGAGATCTTGAATCGTTGGAACGTAAGTATCTTTCGGCAACAGAATCTTCATCGGATCCTGGGCCCCTTCGCCGTCTGCGTACTCCAACAGCTTCTTGCGGATGTCAATCGCGGCCACTCTGATTTTGTTGTTAACGAGGGGATCATAGTTCGGCTCCTTGTAAACCGCCCCGGCGATGGTGGTCTCCTTGATATGAGCCTCTTCACTGAGCAGTTTCTTAGCCACGACGAAGCCAACGAAATCCTTCGCCCTCCGACCAACGCGTTCGAATGTCGGACTGTCCAGAATTCGATCCAACTGAAGAAGCGCCTGGTTTGCGAAAGGGTTCTTCAACCGAAGCTCTTTCAAGCGCTCTTGCTCGTCTGTATCGAGGTATTCGAACATTGCCGCTCCAGCATCTCGCCATCTGTCGTTGAGCATTCAACGGACCCTTTGACCAAGGAGCTCATGCCATAAGCTCGCGTCATGCCGACGAGCCGGAATCAACAAATTACAGTGCGATGTCCGATAAGCCCCTGAATAGAGCTAGTCATGATTCCACCCTGAATGTAAAAAAGCTCAATACCTGTGACGCCCGGACAGGCAATCCAGTTGATTCGCCGAAAAAGGGCCAATGCTGGAGAACGTGTTTCTCCCCAAAAGCGTTTAGTCGGCAAATCGTTCTATTGAAATTCAAGGCCATGGGCAATCGAGTAAGACATCGACAGTCCAATCATCGGCAAAAGATAAGCTCGGTGGTCGTTCGGGCATAGGTTGCGAAGGAATGATTTCGGCCATCACGAATCGGGGCGATTCGATCAAATGCGGAATTCGACTCCTGAGAAGATAGCACCAAATCAACGTACCGGGACCATCCATGGAAAATACATTCAAGAGCATGGCGCCGTTTGACATCCGAGTGCAGAAAATGAAGGCACTGGTGCGCAGCGATTCTGCCGGCTCTACGCACCATTGATGTTCGGACCTCTTTTTGGTGTAAGGCTTTCGATAACGTTTGTAGCAGGCCGGACCATTGAGCGTGAATTCCATTTCTCCCCGGTTCTGATACCGCTCCGGTAGTTGGCAAGCTATCTTTTCAGACAGCATCACGCTGGACCGCCGAGACACGCGAAACGCGTGTCGAACCGTCTCCAAGACGATTCGCTCCAGAGGAGAGCCGCTGCGTCGAATAGGGCGGCTGTCAAGGTCATCATCACTCAATGGTGGCCGGGTGGTCAGTACCAAAAGATCCTTGTCGGTTAGATCAGGAGTATTGATTTCCGGAGCAGGCATCGGGTAATTCAGAAACAGCCCGCCATAGCGACAATCGCCTGTTCGCAAAAGCACCGCCAATTCGGCGAAGGCATGGCCATCGCGGAGCTCATGAATTTGCGGCATTCCGTGAACGTCTTGCCGCAGATAGCTGAAATGAAAAAACCGATCAATACTTTCGACCATCGGATCATTTCAACACAGACCGGGTCCTGGAGAGGCACGATGCCTAGTGAGGCGGCGGTCCGGCCCCTTGATTTCCACCACCTGGCACATGCCTGCGAGTCTTGATGGAATCGTGTCATCCGCCAGGTTGGTAGCCAAATCGTCCAAAGAGTACTTGCAGGTGACGATCAGGCCAGTGCGATCGTTGGAGTCTCGGGCGTCCAGAAGCTCTTGGAGAATTTGCCAGCTGTAGGCCGTTTCATGACCTAGATCATCGAGGACGAGCGCATCAACGCGCACGCATTCATCCATGGTGGCCTGCTGTTGGTCCGGGTCCTTCATTCGCACTTTGCGGCTCAACTGCCCTGGCCGAAGGATGACGACCGACAGCGTCTGCTCGAAGCAGTGTCTGGCGGCAGCATAGGCCAGGTGTGTCTTTCCGACACCGCAGCATCCCCAGAGATAGAGATTGTCAATCGCGGGACTGAAGTTCTTGGCCTTTTCGTAGGGGAGCCGATTGCCGGGCGTGACCTCGTATCTTTCGAAAGTGAATTCCCGGTAGGGCTTCTCGCCGCCAAGAAGCTGAACTAGCGCCACCCGGCGGGCAAAGGCGCGTTGCTGACTTTCGCGCTGACGTTCCAAGGTGGCCAGGCAGGTCGGGCATTGGCGGTCCACGAGTTGGCTGCGCCAAACGCCAGTCCCAGCTAGTGCCTTGCCGTTCAAAGGAACGGCCGGGAGCCACTCCCAAGGAAGCGACCGATGGCAGGTGTTGCAGGCGTCAATTTTGAGAAAGGCTGTCATATTTGCCGGGGATGGGTCGGGCGGCTCCCGCCGGAGGGTGTTCGCTAAGAGCGCCGTTTTGAAAGCGCTGACGCCCGTCATCGGTCTTGTGCGCGCGCTTGTCTTTATATGTCTTTAGTCTGTCTTTACTACTGTCTTTAGCTCGACGGAGAAACGATGCCTCCTGACATCGCTTCCGATGCCAATCGTCACCGGTTGCGATGTCTCCTGGCATCGCTTTTAGGTGCCGTTTGTCACCGATGCCGTCCGGCATCGCTTCCCGTGGAGTAAGCCGGGAACTTCCCCATTGCGTGCGGTCTTGCCGGATACCAATGTGACCCGCTTCCAAATCCAGAATTCCGCAGCGCAGGAGCCTATTGCCGGCTCTGACAACGCCGCCGCGATTAATGCCGAGGTCAGTTGCAATGCGATACCAACTGAATGGCGCTGTATTCCGGTTCCAGCCGTAGGTCTGGCGGACCACCCAAAAAAGAATGCGCCACTGCAGCCCGCTCAGGCGCACTTGTAGCAGTGATTCCAGCAACTCCGTGGGAAGGCGAACAAAGCGATCTGATCCCGGCATAGAAAGGATCTCCTCGTATTAGTGGTTTCGATGCAGCCGCTGAATAATAAACCCATCCTCGCCAAGTTGCTTGATCAAAAAACCAGATAGAAGTCTGGCCAGATGCTCGCCGCATTCGTTTCCGCCCTCGATCGTACAGATCGGCTTTTCGGCAGAAAGCCGGACGTCTGTTTCGAGCTTACGCCGGGCTGGGCTGAAAACAAGGTCAGTTTCTCTGCGCGCCATGACGAAAGTGCCTTCAGGAGGTCCGGGACAACCCCTTGCTTGGTGACCCTGAAGCGGTAGATTACAGCGTTCGTTGCCATGTGCAGTTATTACGCGCGGAGACCCGCGCGTTCACCAGTCACTGCATAAAGACACGGGATCTGTTAACAATGGCGAAAAGGGATGATATGTTCACGGCATCCCACAGTTTTTCAGGAAGATTTCGAGCTTTTGTATCCAATACTCGACCGTCTTCCGTGGCCGGCCGAGTCTTTTGGCAACCGCTGCAGCGTTGCCTTCTTCCTCGAAAAGGAGCTGCCAGAGTTGCCGCATTTCGGGAGTAAGCGCCTTCCAGACCTTAGGCAAGTCTATGCGTAAGTCGATCGGCTCCTCTGGCGCTACGAGTCTTTCCTCCAGCCATGATCGCCGGTCCTGGTCTTCGGCGCTCGCGAGAAGTGACCCGCCTCTGCTTTCCAAAACTGACCCAGGCAGGCTGTAACTGAGCGCATGCCAGACTGGCGGCGTTCCCCAGCCGCAGTTTCAGTTAAAGTATTGATTTCGTAATGAGCCGGAGGT
>JBBSHP010000031.1:0-13496 GCA_038232555.1 Bryobacterales bacterium | reverse complement strand
TGCGCTCAACCACCTGATGCCGTTCGTTCTTGGGCACATGCGTGCAATCGCGCGCCGCATGTGGAAGAACAATGTTGCTTCAGCGCTCAACACCACTGCTCTAGTACATGAAGCCTACATGCGGCTAGCCGAAGGCGGGTTCGAAGCGAATAACCGCGAACACTTCCTCTCGCTTGTGGCTCGCATCATGCGGCAGATTCTGATTGACCACGCGCGGGCCCGCCGCCGGCAGAAACGCGGAGGTGGAGCGGCGCTGGTGACCTTGTCTGAGGCCAGTGCTCTTACGGATTCACAGATTGAGGAACTCCTGGCGATTGAAGAGCTTCTAGGCATGCTGGAGAGCAAGCATTCCAGGCGAAGCCGCATCTTCGAAATGCGCTTCTTTGGAGGATTCAGCGTGGAAGAGATTGCGCAAGCATATAATATTTCCGCTAACACGGTGATTCGGGATTACCGGCTGGCCTGCGCTTGGCTACGGGTCAAGCTTCAAGCCCCCCAGCCTGAATACAAGACATGACTGCGCAGCAGTGGGAGAGTCTGGAAGCGATTCTGGACAGCGCTTTGCGTCACCCCGGAGAGGATACGGAAGCATGGCTGAATCTCAAATGCCCTGCGGATGAACCGCGGCAACGGGCTCTGGACCTGCTTTCCGGCGGCGACTCTGACTTCGGCTTGTGGGCGGCGGAAGCGGCCGCGAACCTTCTCTTCGAAGCTCCCAAGTTGAAGGTTCCAGGGAGGCTTGGTCCCTATACGGTGCTGCGCCATCTCGCTACCGGCGGCATGGGTGACGTGTATGAAGCGGAAGACCCCAGGCTGAAACGCCGCGTCGCCATCAAGGTCCTGCACTCGGGTGCGATTCGCGGCCTGGGTAAGGAAGCCGAGGCGCTGGCTGCGCTCAGGCACCCGAATATCTGCCGTGTGTTTGAAGTAGACAAAACGGACGGTGTGAATTACCTTGTCATGGAAATGCTGGACGGCGTTCCTCTAAGCGAGAGACTCCGCCAAGGACCATTGCCGTTGAAAGAAGCCCTGACAATCGGCCGTGCGCTCGCGAGCGCATTGGCCGAGGCGCATAGAGTCGGAATCGTACATCGCGATCTCAAACCAGCCAACGTTTTGTTAACGAGGCACGGACCCAGCTTGGTGGACTTCGGGATCGCCGATCTGGCTAAAGCTGCAAACAGCGCTCCGGCGGGCACTGCGCCCTATATGGCGCCAGAACAGGCACTCGGCCAGTGCGACACCCGATCCGACATTTACTCACTGGGTGGCGTGCTGCGTGAGATGGTCGGCGCGCTCCAGAATGTTCCCGCGCCTGTGCGCAACGTCGTTGAAGCCTGCCTCCGGACAGATCCGGATGAACGCTGGCAAAATGCGGGTGATCTCGGGCGTGCGCTGGAATGGCTCGGCGATCCGTTCCCAGTGCACCGCAAGTTGCCGTGGTGGCGCACGCGTACCTTCGCGTACATCGTCGCGTGCATAATCGCCGGAGCCGCGTTTCCAGGAGTTTGGACGGTGCGGAAATCGGACAAGCCGCTTCCGACGGTATTGGTCCCGCTACGCGGCCCCCGCAATACCCCCTGGGCGGCCGATTGGATGTCGCAATCTCCCCGGATGGATCGAGGGTCGCCTTCGTCGGTTTAGGCAGGGCCGGAGAAATCCTCCTCTGGATTCGCAAGTTGGACGAGCTGGAACCTGAAGCGCTGCCTGCCACGGTGGGCGCCTCGCGTCCGTTCTGGTCACCAGACGGTCAGTCCATCGGGTTCTTTCGCGGGCGTAACCTGGAAACGCTGAATCTTTCCACGGGGGCGCTCCGATCCTTGACAGTGGTTCAGCAGCCTCCCCTGCAGGCCACCTGGGACCCGAGGGGCCGCATTCTCTACTCTTTATCGAGCCTCCATCTGGATGGCATGATCTACGCCATTTCCTCTTCTGGCGGGACAGCCGAGAATGTTACAAGCCTCAACCGGGCGGAGCAAGAGAACCAACATCGCCAGCCAGTGTTCCTTCAGGACGGCGAGCACTTTTTGTTTCTGGCTGTGAGTAATCTCGATGGCAAAGTAGCAGGACAGCCAGGCATTACATACTTGGCCCGGTTAGGAGATTCGTCGCGAACCCTGCTGCTGAGAAGCGCGCTCCCGGTGGGTGCCGTGAAGGATCGTATCTTCTATGTCCGTGACGGAAAGCTGTGGAGCCAGCCCCTGAATGTGAGAACAGGGCAGTGGACGGCCGATCCGAAGTTGGAGGCTAGCGACGTCGCCTGGGGCCATGTGTCCGCGTCGGGCGTTTTGTTGTACGCACCAGCTCCCATAGACAAGGCACGGCCCGTATGGATGAGCCGCGAAGGAAGGATAGTGGCTGAAGTGCCGGTGCCCGAGGGTGGTCTTGTCGCCGTCGGCGTATCTCCGGACGGCAAGACCGCCCTGGTAACTCGTCGGGAGGTGTCACTTTCAGAATTAAGTGGCGTACTTCCGTCAACATTATTTGGCGTACTCTTCAAGTATGGACCAACTGGCCGGACTCACGGAAGAGGACCGGAAACTCGCACTTGATCGGTTTCGGCTGATCCAACCTCACCTTGAGCAGAACCAGTCACTGCAGTCTGTGGCGGGTGCGGCAGGGATTCCATATCGGACGCTGCAGCGCTGGGTTGCTCAGTATCGGCTGTTCGGTTTGGCTGCCCTGGCGCGCAAGAGGCGTGACGATCGCGGTGAGCGCCGGGTGGTTTCGGCGAAGCTCAAAGAGGTCGTTGAGGGCCTTGCACTGCAGAAGCCACCCTTGCCGCTGGCGGCCGTATTCCGACAGGTGCAGAGGTGGTCCAAGGACTTGGGCGAGAAGGCTCCCAGCTACGGCACCGTTTTCAGCATCGTCCGCGATTTGGGAGCTGACCTCGTGACGCTCGCCCACGAAGGCACGAAGGCGTATAGCAACACATTTGAGTTAGTTCACCGGAGAGAAGCGGCGGGGCCGAATGCGATCTGGCAGGCCGACCACACGCCGCTGGACATTCTGTTGATCCGTCCGGACGGCGAGCCCGCCAAGCCTTGGCTCAGTACCGTGATCGACGACTACAGCCGGGCGGTGGCTGGGTATTTTCTCTCGTTCCAAGACCCGTCCGCCTTGCACACGTCACTGGCATTGCGTCAGGCCATTTGGCGCAAAGAGGATTCTCGCTGGGTCGTGTGCGGCATCCCCGATGTGCTTTACACAGACAATGGAAGCGACTTCACATCCAATCACCTGGAACAAGTAGGCGCGGATCTGAAGATCCGGCTGGTCTTTTCCATTCCCGGCAAACCGAGGGGCCGCGGCCGCATCGAACGGTTCTTCTCGACAGTGAAGGAGATGTTCTTGTGTGAGTTGGACGGCTACGCTCCGGCTGGTGGCGTTGTGCGCGGAAAGTCAACGCTGACGCTGGCGGAGTTCGACACGAGGTTCCGCGCTTTCTTGCTGGACGTGTACCACCGCCGCGAGAATGCGGAAACCAAGACACCGCCCGTTGAGCGCTGGGAAGCCAACGGCTTTCTGCCGCGTATGCCGGACTCGCTGGAACAACTGGACCTGCTGCTGATTCAAGTGGCCAAGGCGCGCCAGGTGCGAGTCGATGGAATTCATTTCCAGAGTCTCCGCTATATCTCGACAACACTGGCGGCGTACGTTGGGGAAACGGTCACGCTGCGATTCGATCCGAGGGATATGGCAGAGATCCGCGTCTTCCACGAAGACAAGTTCTTGTGCCGCGCAGTATGCGCGGAACTCGCCGGTGAAACCGTTCCGCTTCGCGAGATTCTCAGCGCCCGAAATCGGCGGCGGCGGGAGCTGCGTGGCGTCCTTCGGGACCGCGAGAGCGCCGTGAATACTCTGCTCGAATTGAAGCGCGGAGGAATCACGGAGAAAGAACATGCCCAACAGGAAAGCGGCTCCGCAGGAGAGTCCGCGAAGCCGCAATCAGCCGTCCCCCGGCTCAAGCGATACAAAAACGAGTAGCGAAGCGCCAAGCGCCGCCGTAGTCGAAACCCTCGAACACCGTCGATTCGCAGAATTCTGCGATGCGTGCAGCGCTATCGCTACATCGGTCTCTGCTATGGCGCGCCGGGCGTCGGCAAGACGGTGTCCGCACGGCACTATGCCAACTGGGACAGGATGCAGGCCTTCTGGACTGATCCAGGCCACGGCGCGGCAGCAGTTGAGGAGATAGCTGCCGGTTCCAATGTCTTCTACACCGCCCCGGTGTTCGGTGCTCCAAGCGTTATTGAGAAACAGATCGGGAAACTCCGATACAGGCTGCATAGCGCTGCCATAGATGTGCGGCGTCAGATTGAGAATGCGGAAATGCGCAGGCTCCTTGATATTCTCGATGACCTTCGTGATCGTCTTAAGAATCCGGATGGATATCGCAGTCAGGAGACAGAGGACGCTGAAGACGACTTCCTCAAGCAACGGCATCGCGCGATGGGATTAGAAAAATTGGTCCCCGATCCCACCGCGCTTTTGGTCATCGACGAAGCCGACCGGCTCAAGATCGCCGGACTGGAGCAAACACGGAGCATTTTTGATCAGGGCGGGATCGGAATGATTCTGATCGGCATGCCCGGCCTCGAAAAGCGCTTGGCGCGCTATCCGCAGTTCTACTCCCGCATCGGTTTCGTTCACGAATTCCGTTCGCTGTCGGCGAGCGAGATTCGTCAACTGCTGGAGCGTCACTGGACGCCACCCGGCGTGAAACTTCCGGGTGACTCGATTGATTCAGTCGCTGCCGCTTCGATCATCCGAATTACCGGCGGCAACTTCCGGCTGCTGAATCGCCTCCTGACACAAGTCGAGCGAATTCTTGAAATCAACGCCCTGCCGTTAGTGACCAAAGAAGTGGTTGAGGCGGCGCGCGAGAATCTTGTCATCGGGCAAGCCTAGAGACTCTCCGCTGACGCCAACCGCGCGAGCCTCGAAGCCGCCGCGCGGCGAGCGTGTTCCACAAAGGGTCCTTTGCGCCCATTGGGCCGGGGACAGTCCCGATTGAAACCGTGAAAGTTATACGACCCAATCACGTTTCGGATCTTTCACGTAAAAACGTTTTACAGTGCCGCAAGAGGTGCACAGGTCAGCAAAAAGGGTCTCCCTTCTGTCCCTTTCGGGAGACCATCCGAAAAAGCGCTTCTTTTTCTCTTTGCAGAGGAGGCCGGGACGTACGTCACCCTGACCACCAGAAGCAGAAAGAGTGAGACCGCTGATGAGTTGTGAACCGCCGCAGTGTTCACATGTATTGTTGGGCATGGACAACTATAGCCCATGAGGGTAACTCATGATCTCCCGTACCGTCCCAGAAAGGGTAAGTTTTGAACCGTGCCCCGAAGGCCTGCAAACACGGGCCTTCCACCGTTGCAGAGCGTCTGTTGCGCAAACGAGCGATTTTGCAACCATCGCGCGCCTCTCGCGTTTGTTGGGGTTCTTGCGTTGCAAAAAGGTATTGCATTATAAAAGTGAATGGCGATACATTTGAGCAATGCAGATCGGCTACGCCAGAGTCTCCACCGACGATCAGGACACCGCCGTCCAGGTGGCAGCGCTCAAGACCGCTGGGTGCGAGCGTATCTATCGGGAGAAGGCCTCCGGTGGGTGCTGGGATCGGCCTGAACTTCACCGGCTGCTCGACCAGCTCCGCAAGGGCGACGTGCTCGTGGTCTGGAAACTCGACCGGCTGTCTCGCTCGCTGCGGGATGTGCTTACTATCATGGAGCGACTCGGGGAATCCGGGGCGGGATTCCGAAGCCTGACCGAGGCCATCGACACGACTACACCAGCAGGACGCATGATGATGCAGATGGTCGGGGCGTTCGCCGAGTTCGAAAGGGCAATGCTCAAAGAGCGGACCAAGGCCGGATTGGATGCCGCCCGCGAAGAGGGCCGCATCGGCGGACGCCGTCCGAAGCTGACGCCTCAACAGCAGGTTGAAATCCGCAAGATGGTATCGAAGGGCGACAAGACGGCCGCCGACGCCGCGCGGCTGTTCAAGATCCATCCGGCCACCGTCAGCAGGCTTCTTGCCCGGACGCTCCCGTCAGCAAGGAAGGCCAAACATGCCAAATAATGTTGACGGAAGTACGCCACTTAATTCTGAAAGTGACAGGGAGGACCACAGCGCTTCGATCAGCTTATGGCTCGTCAAAGGGGATCGCGTCGAGCGCGCCGGCTCCTCCGCTGGGAGGACCTACATCTGTCCTGTCTGGTCTGCCGATGGGAAGTGGATTTATTTCGGAAGAGACAAGGACGTGTGGCGTCAGTTGCCGAAGGCGGACGCGGAACCGGAACAGGTTTTGCCCGAGGGCCAGGACAATATTGTCGTTTCATCGTTCTCTCCCGATGGTAATTACGCGCTCGGCGTGGCGTTCAACCCGGCCCTGAAACGGAGCTTTGATATTTATCGGCTGAATTTAAAAGAGCGAACGCGGCAGTGGTGGAGCGCAACGGGGGCAGGCGAGACCCAGCCCGCCATTTCGCCCGACGGAGAATGGGTGGCCTGGTTGTGCGAATATCCGCGGCCTGGGCGCCTCTGCATCAGCCCATCGCAGAATCCTAAGAGCGTCGGCTACTTATCGACCATGCCGACGATCGAGCCGCTCTGGAGCCGAGACGGCAAACAATTATACTTTCTGGACGAAGGTGGTTGGTTACGATCGGTGCACCTGAAGTTTTCTAGCGGTTTGCCAGCGGCCGAGACCACGGATCGTCTATTTCGGCTCAATGGCACTACGCGGTCGGGAGCCAGCTATGCAGTCACTCCCGATCCCGGCAAGTTTCTGGTCCGCGAACCGTACCAAGCGCCTGCGGACCCTGTACTGGTATGGAATCCGCACTAGCGGCAGCTTCAACTCCAAGTATCGCAACCCGCCAATAGCGCGTGGATTCGCGGCTCAGGGATCGTCCCAACAGAGGGGTTTCACTTCAAGCATTGGTGTTCATTCGTGTTCATTCGTGGCCCAAGCATTTCCGTGCATTCGGGTGCATTCGCGGCTCAAATCTCACCGTCTAAATCACATCAATCGGCGCATTCTCGGGCTCACCGATCATGTCGTCCGCGCCACGCCCAGCCACCGATAAACCACACCTGCTCCTCACGCTGATCCATTTGATCAGTATTCCGGTTACTAATACGTCCGTGAACCCGGCTCGCAGCGCCGCGACGGCACTCTTTGCCCGGGCATTGGGCGATTTCGCAGCTGTGGATGTTCTGGATCGCTCCGCTAGTCGGGGCAGGGCGCAGGCGATCGTGGCAGTGGACTCCATTCGAAGTGGGGACGTCGTAAGAATCCGCTAGCGCGTGGCGGTTGAACAGACCACTCCCGTGCGGGCCGACAGGGAACGTGAGTCCGTGCCGTGTGATCCACGACCCGCCGCGACCAATGCCGGCGAAACTCGCTGTCTGCCTTCACTGGTGCATAGACGTTACTTGGCGAGGGTGCTGGCGTTGCGCGCCAAGTTGAGCACCACGGAGGGGAAAATGCCCAGGAACAGCGTGCCTAGCGCCGATGCCCATAACGCAGTTTGGATGCCCGCGCCCGCTGGAGCCAGGCTGGTCATCGATTCGCTTGGCTCGCGGAAGTACATGACGACCAGGATGCGCAAGTAGTAGTAGGCAGCCACCGCGCTGTTGAGCAGTCCGATCACGGCCAGCCAGATCAGGTTGGCGTCCAGCGCTGCTTTGAAGATATAGAATTTTCCAAAGAAGCCGCCTGTTAACGGCACGCCGATGAACGAAAGCAAATAGATGGAAAACAGCGCCGCCGTGACGGGCTGCTTCCAGCCCAGTCCGGCCAGGTCTTCCACGTTGACGTACTTTTCCCCTTGCCGGGAGAAATGAGCGATCACGGCGAAAGCGCACACGTTCATCAGAGCATACGCGGACAGGTAGAACATCACTGCCGAAATCCCGATCTGACTGTGCGCGGCGATGGCGACCATTACGTACCCGGCATGCGCGATCGAGCTATACGCGAGCAGCCGCTTGATGTTGGTCTGGGTTAGCGCCGCAAAATTTCCGATCACCATAGTCAATAGGGCGGAAGACCACACGAACGGTTCCCAGCGCTGATGTATCGGTTCGAAGGCGGTCATGTACACGCGCACGAAGACCGCGAATGCCGCTGCCTTAGGTCCGGCGGACATGAAAGCCGTGACCGGAGCGGGGGCGCCCTGGTACACATCCGGAGCCCAGATCTGGAAAGGTGCGACGGAGATTTTGAAAGCGAACCCGACGAACATAAGCGCTGCGGCGGTGCCCACCAGCATCCCGCTCGGAGCGATGTCGTGGTTCATCAACACCAGCCGGATCTCGTCCAGACGCGTGGATCGCGTGGTGCCGTAGATCCAAGCAATGCCGTAAAGCAAGAAGGCCGTCGCGAAAGAGCCGAGTAAAAAATATTTGAGCGCTGCCTCGTTGTTGCGTTTGTCATCGCGCAGATAGCCCGCCAGAACGTAGGTGGCGATGGAGCTGATCTCGAGCCCGATAAACACCATGATCAACTCATTAGCGGTGACCATGACGCACTGCCCCACAATTGAGAACAGAATGAGAGCGTGATATTCGCCCGCTTCGGCCTGTTCGCGCCGGAGGTACTGATAGGAGCACAGGACGGTCAATAAGCCCACGCCAAGAACCAGCATGCGGAAAAAAGTCCCGTAGCTATCGACGATCACCATATTCGAGAACGAGGTTCCGGGTACGGTGGCGGCAACGGCAGTGGCCCAGATACTGGCCAGGAGAGCTACCAGAGTGAGGTGCCCATAGATATTCCGATTCTTGTCCCCCAGGATGGGCTGTATGGCCATGATCAGTGTGCCGACCGCGGTCATGATGATTTCCGGAAGGAACCGCAGATAATCCTGGCCCGAGGGCATGAAGTTAACGGGCATGTTGCAACTCCGCGGTGGTCCGATGGGCCAGGGTGGCCGGAGTTGCCCGCACTTGAAATTCCTGCTTCGCTTCTATGGGGGCGAGAATTCGCCCATTGGTGGCAGAAATCGAAGGTAGAAAACTTTGAGTAAACGTTCCCATCCAGACCATCAGCACGATCAGCGGGAGAAGAGCGGCGTACTCGCGCGCGTTCAGGTCGTACATATGATGCGCGAGGTCATCGGATGGTTTGCCAAGGAAAGTGCGCTGGTACATCCAAAGCATGTAACAAGCCGCCAGGATCACACCGATAGCGGCGAACACAGCCCACTTGAAGTTAACCAGGGAAGCGCCTTGCAGCACCAGGTATTCACCGATGAAGTTATTCAGTGTGGGAAGGCCGATACTCGCCAGCATAGCGATCATGAACACAATCGCGAAGTTGGGCGCGGGAGTGGCGACTCCGCCATAGTCTTTGATCTCAAGCGAATGTCTTCGCTCATAGAGGAAGCCAACCAGCATAAACAGCGCTCCCGTGGAGACGCCGTGACTCAGCATCTGATATACCGCACCGTCCAGCCCGTTTTGTGTAAAAGAGAAGATGCCCAGAACGACAAAGCCAAGGTGACTGACCGACGAGTAGGCCACCAGCTTTTTCATGTTGGGCTGCACCATCGCTACCAGCGCGCCATACACAATTCCAATAATGGCGAGGGTTACGATCCAACCGGCGCACCTTCTCGCCGCAGTGGGAAACATGGGCAGGCAGTAGCGGACCAGTCCATAGGTGCCCATCTTGAGCATCACCGAGGCCAGCATGACGGACCCTGCGGTGGGAGCCTCGACGTGGGCGTCCGGCAACCAGGTATGCAGCGGGAATAAGGGAACCTTGACAGCGAACGCCAGGAAGAAAGCCAGGAACAGCCACAGTTGTTCGGCGGCGCTCCAGGTGAGTTTGCCGCTCTGCAGCATGGCCAGGATCGCAGGATAATCAAACGTGCCTGCCCGGCCGTAGACATAGATTATCGCGCCGAGCATTAGGACCGACGCCGCCATCGTATACAGGAAAAATTTGACCGCGGCGTAGATCCGGCGATCATAGCCCCAGACCCCGATCAGAAAATACATCGGCACCAAGGCCACTTCCCAGAACACGTAGAACAGGAACAGGTCCAGCGCGCAGAACACCCCGATCAGGCCGAACTCGAGCAGCAGCAGGAAGGCGAAGAACTCCTTGATGTGCTTGTCGATGTAACGCCACGAAATCAGCACACACAGGGGCGTCAGCAGCGTAGTGAGAATCACCAGCCAGAGACTCAAGCCATCGAGGCCCGTGTGATACCGAATGGCAGGGCTGTCGATCCAGGGCGTGTCCGTCTGGAAAGTAAACCCCTCGGGACTGGCGTACAAGTATGGGCCGATCAACCCCAAGGATCCAACAAAAGTTAGAATCGCGATCCCCAGCGCCAGAATGCGAATGGCTCCGGTTTTCTCTTTCGGGAAGATCAGGATGAGAAAGAATCCGAGCAGGGGGATCGATAAGATCAGGTTGAGCAGATTCACCGGCCGCCTCCCGTGAGTCCGATCGCAATGATTACGATGATGCTTCCGAAGACCACCCAGCCTGCATAAGTACGGATGCTGCCGGATTGCAGCAGCTTAACAATATTGCCGATGCCGCGCGAGCGATGGCCCACACCATTCACAATTCCGTCGATCAAGCCCGCGTCCATGCCCCGCCAGAGCATCGTTCTCGATCCTTGGACCAGAGGGTTAACGACTGCCGCTTGGTACGCTTCATCCACAAAATATTTGTTGTAGACCAGCTTGTACAAGCCGCCCATGCTGTTCGCGAATGAGTCGGCCAGGCCGGGCTTGGCGACGTAGAAGACATACGCGAGCAGGATACCGAGCACGCCAGCGGCAACCGAGATGTAGACCAGGAATTCATTGCCGGGCGCCACTTTTTCGGGGAACATGGGCTCCAGCCAGCGCGGCACGTTCAAGAGCCCTCCGCCGAGCGAAAGGATCGCAAGAGCTATAAGGGGCAGCGTCATGGAGAGCGGGGACTCATGGGGGTGCTGGTTTCCGCGATAGGTTCCGAAGAACGCGAGGAACAGGGCACGGAACACATAAAAAGCGGTCATGCCCGCGGTAATCACGCCAATCCAATACAGCACGGGCGAGCGAGTGTAGGCAGCAGCTAGAATTTCGTCCTTGCTAAAGAAGCCCGAGAAGGGCGGGATGCCGGCGATGGCTACTCCGGCACACATCAAAGTGGCGAAGGTAATCGGAATGTGCTTCCGCAGCCCGCCCATCTGACGTAGATCCTGTTCACCGCTCAACGCGTGGATCACGCTGCCCGCTCCGAGAAACAGCAGAGCTTTAAAGAAAGCGTGGGTCATCAGGTGGAAGACGCCTGCGGAGAATGCCCCTACTCCGGCCCCGAGAAACATGTAGCCGAGCTGCGAGACCGTCGAGTAGGCGAACACTTTCTTGATGTCGTTCTGAGCGAGACCGATGGTGGCCGCCATAAAGGCCGTGGCCAAGCCAATGTAGGCCACCCAATCCATGGCAGCCGGCGCGCGCAGGAACAGCGCCGATGACCGGGCAATCATATACACGCCGGCGGTGACCATGGTGGCCGCATGAATCAGGGCCGAAACAGGAGTGGGTCCGGCCATAGCATCGGGCAGCCATACATACAGCGGGATCTGGGCGGACTTGCCGGCCGCGCCGAGCAGCAGCAGCATGCAAATCGCAAAAAACGGAATTTCGCTGGCGCCTGTGATGCCGGCCGCTTTGGAAAAGACAGTGCTGAAGTCGAGCGTACCGAAGTACTTCACGATGAGAAACATCGCGAGGATAAAACCGAAATCGCCGATGCGATTCACGATGAAAGCTTTGTTTCCGGCAGTGGACGCAAACTGCTCGTGGAAGTAGAATCCGATCAGCAAGTAGCTGCACAGGCCCACGCCCTCCCATCCGACAAACAGTAGCAGGAAGTTTTCGGCTAAAACCAGAGTCAGCATGAAGAACATGAACAGATTCAGGTAGGCGAAGAAGCGGTAATAGCCTCCTTCATGAGACATGTAGCCAATCGAGTAGGTGTGAATGAGTAGCCCAACGCCCGTGACCACCAGTAGCATGACGGCTGTAAGCCGGTCCACAGCGAGGTTGACGCCGACGCTGAACGCGCCGCTTTGTATCCAAGTGAAGTAGCGCTCGATGTGCGCGGTCTCCATGGCGCCGAGACCCAGCAAGGTTTTCACCACCCACAGAAACGACAAAAGAACGGACCCGACCGCGACGACATTCACCACCTGCTTCGGGAAACGGCGTCCAAACAGCCCGTTAATCAGGAACCCAAGCAGGGGAAAAGTTGGAATGAGCCAGAGATTCATTAGTTGACTTTCACGATTCAATACTTCATGGAACTGATGTCATCGATTTTGAGCGTGTTCTTGTTCTTGAAAACCGTGAGGATGATCGCGAGACCCACAGCCGCTTCCGCTGCCGCGACAACCATAACGAAGAAGCTGAAAATGTGCCCGTCCACCTGTTTCAGTTGATATGAGAACGCGACGAAGCTGAGGTTGACGGCGTTCAGCATCAGCTCGATCGACATGAAGACGGTAATCACATTGCGCCGGAAGATGAACCCGGCTATGCCGAGGGTGAACAGAATCGCGCTGAGAATGAGATACCAGTTGAGGGGGACGCTGCTGAGCACCTAGTCGATCTCCTTCCTGGCAAGCACGATGGCTCCAATCAATGCGATCAGAATCAGAACGGAGGTGAGCTCGAAAGGCAGGAGATAATCCGTGAAGAGCGCGTTACCGATGTCCTTAGCACTGCCTTTGGTGAAGCCTCCCAGCACCACGCCTTCGCTTTTGGGCAGGAGCGCCTGAATGACAAAAGTCACCAGGCCGATGAAGACGGCGACCAGCGGAATGCCAATCAGGCTCGAGTACCAGGAGCGCTGGGCGGGCTCTTCCGAACCCGCATTCAGCAACATGATGACGAACACAAAGAGCACCATAATGGCTCCCGCGTAGACCACCAACTGCGCAGCGGCGATGAACTCCGCGCCTAACAGAAAATAGAGAACCGCGAGCGATCCCATAACGCCGATCAAGGAGAGAGCGCTAGAGATCGGATGCGTCTGCAACACCTGGTTGATGCCGCAGATCACTGAGAATGACGCAAAAGCGAAGAAGAGAATAGCGTCCATTGTGGAGTGTTAGAACAGAGCCACCAGTAGTCCGGTGATCAGAAGGTTGAGCATCGCGAGCGGGAAGAGGAAGGTCCAGGCCAGCCGCATCAACTGGTCGTAGCGATAACGCGGAAGCGTCGCGCGGATCCAGATGAATACAAATAACAGGAAGCCGACTTTCGCAGCGAACCAAAACAGAGGTACGATGATGGGCTGCAGAAAGGGAAGTAAGAAAGCGGCCGCGACACCGAGAAACACCACGCCAGTTACTGGAAGCGTAATTCTATCCATGCGACGGGCAGGATTGAAGCCATGATAGAGCGCGATCAGCCCTCCCAAGATGAAAATCGCGGCTGGGACGAAATTGGAAACAGGCGCGGGGAAGAGAGGGTG
>JBBSHP010000030.1:0-13839 GCA_038232555.1 Bryobacterales bacterium | reverse complement strand
TCGAGCGCCGTGTGGAACAGGGTGGAATCCGCCGCTCGCGGCGTATTCCGAAGCTACAATTATGACGAGATTCGGACCCCGATCCTGGAGGAGACCAGCCTATTCGCCCGGGGAGTTGGCGAAGAAACGGACATCGTCAGCAAAGAGATGTACACGTTTGAAGATCGGGATGGCAGCTCGCTCACGTTGCGTCCGGAGGCGACCGCTTCTGTGATTCGCGCTTATATCGAACATCGTCTCGATCAGATTCCGGGTGTGAAGAAGCTGTACTACATGGGCCCCATGTTCCGGCGGGAGCGCCCGCAAAAGGGGCGTTACCGGCAGTTCTACCAGATCGGAGCCGAGGCGATCGGGTCCGAATCGCCCGCCGTAGATGCGGAAGTGATTGAGATGGTGGTTGAGGTCTTGAAGCGCACCGGGCTCAGCGGCTTCAAGCTGTTTTTAAATTCCGTTGGGGACCAGAACTGCCGGCCGCAATATGTCGAACTGCTTCGCGGGAGTTTGCGCGACATTGCGCCACGTCTATGCGGGGATTGCCAGCGCCGCGCAGGGACAAATCCGCTGCGCGTACTCGATTGCAAAGTGCCCGAGGACCAGCCTATCATCGACGCGCTGCCTTCCATCCAGGATCACCTTTGCGCGCCCTGCCGGGGCCACTTCGACGCCGTCTGCGATTACTTGCGGGATCGCGAAATCGAGTTCGAGATTCGGCCAAGAATGGTACGGGGCCTGGACTACTATATGCGCACCACCTTCGAAATTGTGCATGGGTCGTTGGGAGCGCAGAACTCGGTGCTGGGCGGTGGCCGCTATGACGGTCTGGCGGAAGCTCTCGGATCGCGGGTGCACTCGCCCGGCGTTGGGTTTTCAATAGGGGAAGACCGCCTCGTCATGGCGGTGGAGAGCGAGCATCGTGAAGATCCGTTGGAGCTTTTCATCGCTCCGATGAACGAAGCTGCCCGGCGCCACGTTAGCACTCTCGCCTTGGATTTGCGGCGGAGGAATCTTCGCGTCGAGGTGGCGCCCGAAGGGAAGGTAAAGCGGATGTTCGAGCTGGCAAACTCGATGAAGGCGCAGTTCGTCTTGATCGTGGGAGACGAAGAGATGACCGCAAGCAGTTACAAACTGAAGGATATGGCCACAGGCGAACAGAAGCAGCTTACGCGAGACGGGTTGCTGGAGCGCTTCTCTCAAACATAAGACATGGAAACCGTACAACTAGACTTTCTTGGCGACCTGAGGCGCACCCATACCTGCGGGCAATTGCGGGCGGCCGACGCCGGGTCGCGTGCATTGATCATGGGCTGGGTACACCGGCGGCGCGACCTGGGCGGCGTGGTTTTTATTCACCTGCGAGACCGCGACGGCGTGACCCAGCTTGTCTTTCGCGAAGAGACCAACCGGGAGCTGCACGACAAAGTTGAGAAGCTGGGCTCGGAGTATGTCATTGCGGTGGAGGGGCACGTCGAAAAGCGTACACCGGAAACTGTGAATGCCGCGATCCCGACTGGCGAAGTGGAGATCCTGGCCGAGAAGCTTTGGATTTTGAATGAGTCGCGCACGCCGCCGTTCCCGCTGGAGGACAAGGTCGACGTCAAAGAAGAGACGCGGCTGAAATATCGCTACGTGGACCTGCGCCGCCCGCACATGCAGCACAACATCATACTGCGCTCGAAGATCACGTTCGCCGTGCGGCAGTCTTTGTACGGGCAAGGCTTTCTCGAAATCGAGACGCCGTTCATGACGCGATCCACCCCAGAGGGTGCTCGCGATTACCTGGTGCCCAGCCGCGTGCAGCCGGGCAACTTCTACGCGCTTCCGCAATCCCCGCAGATCTTCAAGCAACTGCTGATGGTGAGCGGCTACGAGAAGTATTTCCAGATCGTGCGATGCTTCCGGGATGAAGACATGCGCGCGGACCGTCAGGCCGAGTTCACGCAGATTGATCTGGAGATGTCGTTCCCGCAACAGGAGCGAGTGTACGAGACCATCGAGCCGCTGATGCAGCAGGTCTGCGAGGTTTCGGGATACAAGACTGAGACTCCGTTTCCACGCATGACCCACCGTCAGGCGTTGCGCTCGTACGGCGTGGACAAGCCCGACCTCCGGCTGCCACCCTTCTATGTGCTGGAGGGTTTAGCGAGTGCTCTGGAGTTAAAGTTCGATCCAGTGGCCATTCGCATACCGAAAACCGGTACGCTCAGCCGCAGAGAGCGCGATGAGTTGAAGGCGTTCGGAACAGAACGTGGATTACGCGTCTATGACGATGTCAAAAAATTGGACTGGATGCCAACGCCTTCGTGGAACCCCGCACCTGACGATCTGACAATCGTTTGTGGTTGGGCGGGCGAGTTGAAAGGCAAACGACCGGAAGAGACCTTCCTGCAGGCCTGCGGGCAACTCCGCATGATGATCGGCCAGAAGTACAACGACCGGCATAAGCTGCTTAACCCGGAAGATTTCCGGTTCCTGTGGGTGGTCGATTTTCCGATGTTCGAGTGGGACGAGGAGGAGAGCCGTTGGAACGCGGCGCACCATCCGTTCACGTCGGTCCACGATGAGGATTTGGAGAAGCTGACCACGGACCCGGGTGCTTGCCGGGCGAAGTCGTATGACCTGGTCTTGAACGGCACTGAGCTGGGATCGGGTTCGATACGTATCCACCGGCGAGACATCCAGACCAAGGTCTTCGCCGCGCTCGGCTTCAGCGAGGACGAGGCGAAACGGCGCTTCGGATTTCTGCTCGAGGCGTTGGAGTTCGGCGCGCCCCCGCACGGAGGCATCGCGCTCGGTCTCGACCGTCTGGTCATGATCCTGGCGGGCGAGACATCCATTCGCGAGGTGATTCCGTTCCCAAAAACAGCACGCGGCTCAGACCTGATGTGCGACGCCCCTTCGCCGGTACCGGAACGGCAGCTCAAGGAGTTGGGGATCCGGTTGATCGGGGGCTGACGGCAGCCAGAACCCGGTCGAGAGTGGAAACCGGCTCGACCGCTCGGATGATTTGGATTGGGCCGGCACCGGTGGGACGCCAGCGCTGGAACATGCGCTCGCAGGGGAAGCCGGCGAAGATACTGATCATGGGTATGCCGCTGGCTGCTGCAACGTGCCCTCCCGCCGAGTCGTAACCGATATACAGTTCGCTCTGCAGGATCTGAGCGGCGAAGCCCGCGAAAGATCCGTCCCATTGCCGGATGTTACCTCCCGCGTGTGCGAGGGCGTGCTCGACTCGGGCGGCCTCTTCGCCTCCCGCCCCACGATCAATCAATATTGAGAAGTTGCGGTTGACCAGTTCGCGAAGCAGTTCCGGTTCGAATGGGTCTTCGACTCGCTTGGACGGGTTCTCACCTACGCCGAAGCTCACCGTTACCGCGGCCGGATCACTTGTGAGCGGGATCGGAGCGATGTACGGCCTGGCATCGGGCACATCGAACGTCTCGGCCACCCACCGCCGGGTCAGCTCGGTGAGTGACGCATCGGAGTGGCCGCCATAGGAACGGCTCTCGAAGAAATAGTAATCTTCTTCCGGGCACACCGGTAGCAGTCCGAGTTGGGTGAGGCGGGAATCCGGGTCGATGATGATGCTGTTGGGCTGGCAAAGAGACTCGCGTAGGTCGGGCCATACTCCGAGCCGTTCTACCAGAGAGCTGGAGCGGCCGTAGGAGACCGGCACATGCTCCAGGCGTGAATCGGCCGCAAAGAGTTCCCATCCTTTGGTTTGGCCGACGAAGTAGATCGCGGCATGGGGGAAGCGCTTCTTGGCTGCATCCAGCACCACGCTGGTGACCGCGACATCGGCTCCCAAAGTTACTCGCGAGAGGACGAACACCTTCTGCACAGCGTCCGGCTCTTTAACCAGCTTTCTCGGCGCGCGCACTCGTTGATAGCGCTCGACCAAGTGGGTCTCGTGCAAGCCGGGTACGGTGCGAGCGATCACTTGGCTGAACAGATCCGCGTATACGTCGCAGAGCCGCGGCTCGAACAGGTCGGCCAATCGCTCGACCACGATCGTGAACAGGGCCCGGTTGCCGGCCGGCTGAATCAGGCGGTCCAGCAAGGCCTGGGGCCATGCGGTGCCGGCGATGCAATGGGCGAGCAGCTCGTTAGCTGCGGGCGCGTAGATACTTTCCAACTAGCAGCTCCAGCTTTTTACGGGTGGGCTCAGGGATGCCCGCCGGATCGCTGATAAGCGCATGTTGCAAGGCCGAGCCGCACTTGCACTCGCGCGCGCCGGGCATGGCAGCGACAGTGGCGGCCACTACTCTGCACGCGTTCTCCGCGTTTCGGTTCAGGTTAGCGAGGATGTCGGTTACGGTGACGGCATCGTGCTCGGCGTGCCAGCAGTCGTAGTCAGTAACCATCGCCACGGTGACGTAACAGATCTCGGCCTCGCGGGCGAGCTTGGCTTCCTGCAGGTTGGTCATGCCGATCACGTCCATGCCCCAACTGCGATAGATGTTGGATTCCGCTCTGGTCGAGAAGGCCGGGCCCTCCATGCACAAGTAGGTGCCCCCTTTGGTAACCTGGACCTCCGATGCGACGCAGGCCTGGCGCACGAGTTCGGTGAGCTGCGGACAGACTGGATCGGCAAAGCTGATGTGTGCGACCAGACCTTCACCAAAGAAGGTGGAGACGCGGCCGCGAGTACGGTCGAAAAACTGATCGGGGATTACGAACTCCAGTGGACGGTGCTCCTCTTTCAGAGAGCCGACTGCGCTTAGGGAAATGATGCGCTCCACGCCGAGAGACTTTAAGCCCCAGATGTTAGCGCGGAAATTCAACTCCGATGGAGAGATGCGATGGCCGCGGCCATGACGCGCCAGGAACACGACGTCTTTACCTGCCAGTCTACCCGTAACGAAGGCATCCGAAGGGCTGCCCCAGGGGGTTTCGACTTGATGCTCCTGCTTCTCTTCGAAGCCGGGCATGGCATAGAGCCCGCTTCCTCCGATGATGCCGATGGTTGGTTTCATTCTTGTATAAGCTCCAGCAGTACGCCGCCGGTGGACGACGGGTGGATAAATACATAGACGTGACCGCCGGCACCCTGGCGTGGTTCGTTCATCAGGCGTGCTCCGGTTGCGCGCAGGTGTGCGGCCGTGGCGGTCAGGTCGGGGACTCTGATGGCGACATGATGAAGGCCTTCGCCCCGTTTATCGATGAACTTGGCTATGACTGAGTCGGGGCCGGTGGGTTCGAGGAGTTCGATGCGTGGGTCGCCGGCCGGTAGCATGGCCACGTTTACTTGTTCGAGGGGGACGGTTTCCCTCGTTGCTTGGGGGAAGCCTAGTTGTCCGTAGAAGGGCAGAGACGCTTGCAGCGAGCGGACGGCGATGCCGAGGTGGTCTATTGAGGGCGAGTGCAAGGCTGGAGGAGGAATGCTGCGAGGGCTGAGGGAGCTAATGGCCGCCAGAGTCTCGTTGATACCCGTGCCTTCGCTTGCGATGGTTCTCACAACGGGCCGCTGCCACTCGGCTTTGATCTCGCACTCCAGGCGATTTGCGCCGGGGTGGTCGGATTTGTTGATGACGAAGATATCGGCGATCTCCATCAAGCCTGCTTTGAAGGACTGAACGTCGTCGCCCATGCCTGGAACCAGCACCACGACTGTGACGCCGGCTAGCTTCGCGACTTCTACTTCGTCCTGACCCACTCCGACAGTTTCGATCAAGACTACGTCGAAGCCCGCTGCATCGAACAGGAGCGAGAGGTCCGTGGTGGCGCGCGCAAGCCCACCCATGTTGCCCCGGGTGGCCATGGAGCGGATAAATACTCCAGGGTCGGCGTAATGGCGCTGCATCCGAATGCGATCGCCCAGAATGGCGCCGCCGGTATACGGACTGGTGGGATCTACGGCGAGTATGCCCACCTTCTTGCCCTCTGCGCGAAAGGCCTTGGCCATCTGATCGACCAGCGTACTTTTACCCGCTCCCGGCGATCCGGTGACTCCGACTACAAGGGCCCTGCCGGTGTGCGGCGCCAATTGGCGGAGAAGCTGACCGGCTTCGGAGCTGCGGTTCTCGATGGCGGTCGCGGCACGAGCAACGGCGCGAAGATCGCCCGCAAGGATTTGGTCGACAGTCACGACTTCAGGAGCTGCCTGGCGATGACGAGGCGTTGTATCTCACTGGTGCCCTCGCCGATGGTGCAGAGTTTCACATCCCGGTAGAACTTCTCCACGGGATAGTCTTTGATGAAGCCGTAGCCGCCGTGAATTTGCAGCGCGTCGTCTGCTACTTTGACCGCCATCTCGGACGCGAACAGCTTGGCCATAGCCGATTCCCGGGTGACCCGGTCGCCGTTGTCTTTCATCCAGCCGGCGCGATAGGTCAACAGGCGCGCGGCTTCGATGGAGGTGGCCATGTCGGCGAGTTTATTTTGGATAGCCTGGAACTCCGAGATGAACCGGCCGAATTGTCTGCGTTGCTTGGAATAACGGAGGGCCGCTTCATAGGCGCCTTGCGCCAAACCGACGGACAGGGCGGCGATGGAGATGCGGCCGCCGTCGAGAATGCGCAGACTGTCGACGAAGCCTTCCCCCGGTTTGCCTAGAAGCTGGGATGCGGGCAGCCGGCAATCCTGGAAGAGAACCTCGCCAGTTGCGCTGGCCCGCATGCCGAGCTTGCTCTCCTTCTTGCCAACGGTGAAGCCTGGCAGGCCAGGCTGGAGAATGAACGCGGAGATGCCGTGCTGAGAAGCGGCCCGATCCGTCACGGCCATGGCAACACATACATCCGCGTACTGGGCGTTGGTGGTGAAGGTCTTGCCGCCGTTGAGTATCCAATTTGCCCCGTCTTTAACGGCTTTGGTCCGCGTGCCGGCGGCATCCGATCCGGCTTCGGGCTCGGTCAAAGACCAGCAGCCGATCCATTCACCGGTGGCCAGCCTGGGGATGTAGCGCTGCTTCTGCTCGTCGTTGCCCGCCAGGTAGATGTGATTGGTGCACAGCGAATTGTGAGCCGCTACGATTAAGCCGACGGACGGGTCGACGCGCGAGAGCTCTTCCACGATGATGGCGTAGTCGATGTAGGATAGGCCGGCCCCGCCCAGAGATTCCGGAAAGATGGCACCCAGGTAGCCTAGCGTGCCCGCCTTCTTAATCGCTTCGAGTGGAAACGTTTGCGATTCGTCCCACTCCAGGACGTGGGGCTTGATTTCAGCTTCCGCGAATTCGCGGACTGACTGGCGAAGGTGGATCTGATCGGGGGTTTGGGCGAATTCCATGGTAAGAAGGCAGGCAAGAATGCCTGCCCCACACTAAACGATTTCTTCCTTGGCGGGGTCCCATTTCATGGGCTTGCCTTGGCGGTAGCTTTCTACCGCCATGCGGCAGGCTATCGAGGTCCGATAACCCACTTCAAACGGACAATTTGGTTGGTTGCCGTTGCGGATGCAATCGAAGAAATCCTGCATGTGTGCTGCAGCGGTCGACCGTGTTTGGCCGACCTGTTCGGCAGCATCCGGAAGATTCACCTTCTGCGGTGTATAGCGGATTTGCTGGCCTTTGGAGATGGTTCCGTCGGTGCCCAGGACGTCTTCACTCACGCCGAGCTGGTTATTGCCGAAGCCGGAATCCCAACTGATCAGAATGTCTTCGGGCTGCTCGATCGTGACGTTCATGGTATCGGGAACTTCACGGCCGTCTTTCCAGAGGTACAGTCCGCCGGTCATATTCACAGTGCGCGGAACCTGGAGATTCATGGCCTTGTACCAGAAGGAGACCTGGTGGCACATGTTCTCATAGACGTTGCCGCCCGAGTAGTCCCAAAAGAAACGCCAGTTGATATAGCGGTTGGGATCGAAATCGTGCTTCGCGGCCTCACCCTGGAAGGAGTTCCACAGGATGTTCTCCGGGGTCATATCCGGGTACACCGGGCGCGACCACTGAGGCTTGCCGTGCGGAGTATTGCGATACATGTGCATGTGCACGGCGGTGACCTGGCCGAGTTTGTTGCCTTTGAGAAACTCCTGCGCGTCCGGCATCTGACCGGAGGAACAGCTCTGATGTCCGATCTGCACGGTACGTTTACCTGCCTTTCGGTAGGCGCTGCGCATGCGCTTGGCGTGATCCACGGTGAAGGCCATGGTCTTCTCCTGGTACACGTGTTTGCCGGCGTTGAGCGCGTTGACAAAGTGCTCGCAGTGCAGATGCTGGGGTGTGGCGATGAGGACGGCGTCGATGCTTTTATCATCGAGCAAGCGGCGGTGGTCGAAGTAGGTGGCCGCTCCGGGAACCAATTGCTTGGCATTTTCCAGACGCCGGGTGTAGATGTCGGCAAAGGCGACGAAGTCTACGTTCTGACAACTCAGAGCCTGCCGTGCGATTTCAGTGCCGCGATCGCCGATGCCGATGATTCCGGCGCGGATGCGGTCGTTTGCTCCAAGAATGCCGCGGGGAGATGCGAGCGTGGTGGCGAGGCCGGTGGCCATCGTGCCGATGAATTTGCGCCGGGAGTCCATGTGATTTTAGTTTAAATTACGCAACTCAGATTTGAGTCAACTGCTGGCCGGCAAGAATGCCGGCCCCACATCGAGGGCTTGGTCCAGGTCGGCCTGGAGGTCGCGCGCGTCTTCAACCCCTACTGAGAGGCGGACTAGGGTCTCGCTGATCCCTGCGGCATTTCGTTGGTCTGCTGGCATGGAGGCGTGGGTCATAATGGCGGGGTGTTCGACTAAGCTTTCGACTCCACCCAGACTTTCAGCCAGCGCGAAAATACGGCACTTCTCCAGAAATTTGCGGGCGTTCTCGATGTCGCCTTGCAGGTACATGGCGATCATTCCTCCAAAGCCGTTCATCTGCTTCTTGGCGAGGTCGTGTTGGGGATGGCTGGGTAGCCCCGGGTAGATGACTCGCTCCACCCTGGGGTGCTGCTCCAGCCACTGAGCTAACTGCATGGCGTTTTCGCAATGACGCTGCATACGCAAGTGGAGGGTCTTGAGGCCGCGCAGGGCCAGGAAGCTGTCGAAAGGCCCGGCAATCGCGCCGACCGCGTTTTGCAGAAACTTCAGCTTATCGGAGAGCTCCTGGTTTGGCCCGACCACGGTGACGCCACCGATCATGTCGGAGTGGCCGTTGAGATATTTGGTCGCTGAGTGAACGACAGCGTCGAAGCCCAATTCGATGGGCCGCTGTATATAAGGACTCGCGAAGGTGTTATCGGCAACAGTGACGATGCCGCGCGATTTGGCAAAGCTGGCGATCTGAGCGATATCGCACAGCTTCAGCAAAGGATTGGAGGGAGTCTCAATCCAGATCATGCGAGTGTTGGGAGTTACCGCCGCTTCGAGGCGGCCGGGCACACTCATATCAACGAACGTGAAGTTGAGGCCGGCAGAACGTTTGCGAACCCGTTCGAACAATCGAAAGGTGCCGCCGTAGAGATCGTCACCGGCAACCACGTGCGATCCCGTATCGAGGGTGTCGAGCATGGTAGCCATGGCCGCCAGTCCGGAGGCGAAAGCGAAGCCTGCCGTTCCACTTTCCAGGTCGGCCACACAGCGTTCGTAAGCCATGCGCGTCGGATTTTGAGAGCGCGCGTACTCGTAACCTTTATGAACGCCGGGGCTCTCCTGCACATAAGTGGAGGTGGCGTAGATGGGCGTCATAATCGCGCCGGTGGAAGGGTCGGGCTCCTGACCGGAGTGAATCGCGCGGGTACCAAAGTTATGTTTCATGATTATTGGAGTTTGCGCCTGAGGTGGTTGATCAGATCGGTGCGCGTGATCAGCCCGATGAAGGCGTCTTTCTTGGAGTGGTCCACAATCATGGCGACCTTGCCTCGCTCCAGCACATCGAAGACATCTTCCAGTGAGCAGTCGGCGGAGAGGGTTTCAAGGCGGCTGGTCATGCCTGTTCGTACGGGTTCGTGAAATCGGGCGGGATCGGCGTGCACCGACATGAGCACATCGGACTCATCGAGAATACCGATTGGTCGACCATCCTGAATCACAGGCACCTGGGAAATATCCGCCATGCGCATGCGCTGGAAGGCGGTCAGCAAAGTGTCTTCGGGGCCAACCGTAATCACGGCTCCCTCTTCATAACGCCGGGAGATCAGGTCGCGGAGGTCGCCGCGTCTGGGCATTTCGAGGAAGCCCTGATCGCGCATCCAATAATCGTTGAACATCTTGGAGAGATACTTGTTGCCGCTATCGCAGATAAAGCTGACCACTCGCTTGGGCGTGGTCTGCTCGCGGCAATAGCGCAGCGCGCCCGCCACGATTGTGCCGGAAGAAGAGCCCGCCAACAAGCCGGCTTTTTGCAGCAGCTCGCGAGCCACCTGAAGGCTTTCGGCATCGGGAACCAGGAAGGCGCGCCGCACGCGGGACAGGTCCGCCACTGCCGGTACGGCTCCGCTACCGATTCCCTCAATCACCGATGGCGCGGACTTACCAAGCTGGCCCGTGGTGATGAACTCAGAAAGGGCCGAACCCTGCGGATCCGCGAGCACCATCTCGACCTGGGGCTGCACCCGCGCGAAGTAGCGGGAAAGACCGGTCATGGTGCCCCCGGAACCGACTCCGCATACCACCGCATCCAGGGTGTGATCCATTTGCTCCCAAATCTCCGGGCCGGTGGTTTCTTCATGAGCCTGGGGATTCGTGGGGTTGGTGAACTGATCGACGTAGACTGAATTCGGTATTTCGGAAGCGAGCCGGGCCGCGTAATCCTGATAGAAATCGGGATGGCCTTTGCTGACGTCGGAGCGCGTTAGCCGGATGTCCGCGCCCAGAGCGCGCAAGTGTGCGATCTTCTCCTGCGACATCTTGTCAGGGATCACGAGCACCAGGCGATACCCCTTAATCGCCGCGACGAGAGCGAGCCCAAGGCCCGTGTTGCCGGCGGTGGCCTCAATAATCGTGCCGCCGGGCGGGAGTTTACCAGAGCGCTCGGCGGCCTGAATCATGTAGAGGGCCATGCGGTCTTTGATGGAGCCGCCTGGATTTTGCGATTCGAGCTTGAGGAAAAGCGTGCACGGACCGGTATCGAAGCCCTTGAGTTGGAGCAGTGGCGTGTTGCCGATGAGATGCAGGATATCGGTTTCAGCGGGAGGAGGTCTCATGAGAGTGCAGGCGCGACGGGGCTGTAAGTATGGTCGCATGGACCTGCCAGCCTGGCCACGGATGAACACGAATGGACACGAATAGAAACTTTCACTCAAGCGGCCATGTAGGCATGGAATTTTTTGGCGTTGAAGTTGAATCTCCCGGCGATTGTGGCGTCATTGTAGTGGTCTTCGCGGCTGAGCTTGCGTTCGATTTGGGCGGTGGACACAACGAAGCCATCTGCAGCTGGGTTGTACGGTAAGTTCTGCATCTTGTGGGTTTTGTAGATGGGGCCGGCTTTGATCATGTCCTCCCATTCCTGTTGGCGGCGGTGAGCCTGCATCTCGTGGTAGAGCTTGAGGGAACTCTGGAGACTGCGGCGCAGGCGGTTCTCCTGGCGGCTCAGGTTTTCGAGCTGCCGGCCGTTCTTCAAGTAAGTGGTGGCCGCCGTTAAGGCAGCGTGGATCTCGGGATGATCGACATCGTTGAGGTCCGCGAAATCATGGTGGCCGAGGGCATAGACGCCCTGCTCGATCAAAGCCGACCGATTGAGACGCCACTGACAATTGGCGATGTCGTGAGCAAGTTGCCTTTCCGGCTCGGTTAGTGGATGGAGATCCTGGACGTAACGTTCTGTGAAAGAGAGGTAGGCTTTGAGGTCCTCATCAGGCATGACCACTACCTGGCCGGTGAGCCCGTGGCGGAGGGCATTCAGGCTGGAGCGCTTCTTGCCTTCAGGCGTGCGCGGACCAGTGGAGCGGCGGGCGTTTTCGCGATTCGCGGTAAGTTGCAGGTCAGATACGGACATGGTTGTTCCTTGCTGGGATGGATTCCCGATTGGAGTGTGGCATGGGATTGCAAGGAAATTGCGAGTGTGGAATGGGGAAGTGGTTTAGGATTGTGGGAACTAGCCGTTTCAAAATAGTTGTGACCGGGATTTCGGTTCATGCGTACGCGCTGGAATGGAGACCTGATAGATGCGCGCATATCCGTTGTCGAACCAGCTTGCGAAAACACCTGGCAGCGGTTCCGGAAATTGGGTTGGCTGACAATCCGCATCGCGTCTACCAATAACAATCACCTGGCCGGCTGGAACAGGCCAGCGGTGATGGGCGGCGATAAACAGACGCTGTCCTTCCGGTTGGGGAGCGGCGTAAATATAAATCTGCTGGATTTGTGCATCTTGGAAGGCCGCATCGAAGACAACCGACAGAATACGCACGGCTTCGGCGTGAGTGCAGAACAACGGGGTGCGTGCCGCAAGCTTGATTTTCCCCGCTCGCAACAGAACACCCAGCTCGCATGACTTCACGTCCGCGAGCGCGGCTTCGAGATCCGCTTCGACTCGCGATGGGGCAGGAATTTGAACGATCCCGGTTGAAAGAGCCCCCGGCCTCTTCGATGGCATTGTCCTGGCGAGGGCAAGTCCCACTGAGCCATAAAGCGCAAGGGCGGCGACATCGTAGGGCTGGGAAACGCGCAGCGAGTACACTGGCGTCATGAGAAAGTAGGCCACCATGGCGCTACAGAAAGCTGTGATGCTGAGGCCAACCATGCGACCCGCGAGTACGTGCCCACCTAACGACAGGATGGTTGCCGCAACTAACGCGATGAATTGAATCCACACGCTACGATTCCAATGCAGTATGATTCGACGACGGGGCGGGTGACGATCCGCGCTCCCCATCCATCCTAGCGTAGCGTGTCAGAAAAAGAGAGAGCTATACATTGCGCCGGGGGGGTGGCGTAGTAGGAGGCAAACACCAGGTGCGAGTCGCTGCACGTATTACACTCACGGAGGACCAACGATCGCAGTAGCAGATTTATGCGCGTGGTCGTAGGACGCATAAGGCAGGTGGTGAACGGGCCAACACAAGCGCCTTAGTCTTCGTAATTCACCTCTGAATCAGAACCCCAACTTTAGAGCCAACTGAATCGATCTCGGACCACCAATCTGATACAGCGGATGCAAGTCCGCCATCTAAACCGCCGCGCCCCAGGCTATGGCTCACCATCTGCGTGGAATACCCGAAATTCGTACTCTGCATCGGTCCGCTCGGAACGGCAAATGCTATATGGTTCAGTACCTTGAACATCTCCGCTAAGATGGGAAAATCCCGGCGGGAGTACGTTGCGCCGGCCCTCCCAATCCACTCCAATGGCGATCATCACCGCCTGGCTTCGGATTACTCCGTCTTCGCGCACTTTCTCATACCGCGCATCCAAGATCAGATACGGATAAGCCTCTTCCAACCGCCGGCTAGCGAACTTGTCCAGTTCCTCATCCAGGTTTTGGTTCAGTCGGCTGATCGTGGATGCGGAAAACTCGTGCCCGCATAACTCTTCCGTTACCGCCTTCACCTTCCGCGTCGATACGCCCTGGATGTACATCTCCGTCAGCGCTCCCACCAGTGCCTTTTCACTGCGCTGATACCGCTCGAATACCTCGGTCCGGAACCGTCCCTCCCGGTCTTGCGGGACTCGCAATTCCAGCTTGCCCACCAGCGTTACCAGCGTCCGGCCGTAGTACCCGGACCGATAGCCTTGCCGCTTCGCAGTCCGTTCACTCTTGCCAGCCCCTACTGCCTCTTCCATTTCGGCCTCCAGCACTTGCTGGATTACCTCCTGGATCAGCGGCCGTAGGAAATCCTCCTGTCCAGCCATCAACTCTTTCCAGTTTGTCGTTTCCGAGCTATCCTGTTTTCGAGTCATCTTCTCTTTTCCTTCCTTTCCGCCACTAACGGATATTGAAAGGTCTAGCATGACCCATTTTTTGCTTTTGCAGAACTATTG